>JAITDS010000195.1 GCA_031282435.1 Spirochaetaceae bacterium | reverse complement strand
GGGAAGCCAACCGGTATAGGTTTTATCGACTCAACACCGGTGAAAGTATGTCATAACCGGCGTATATACCGGCATAAAGTGTTCAAAGGGTATGCGGAGAGGGGAAAAAGCTCAACCGGCTGGTTTTACGGGTTTAAGCTCCGCCTGATAATAAACGATAGCGGGGAGATATGCGCTTTTTATCTGAGCCGCGGCAATGTGGACGACCGGGATCCCGAGGTAATAGACCGTTTATGCCGTGAGTTGTGGGGAAAACTCTTTGGAGACCGGGGGTATATATCGCGGGAACTGTTTGAGCGGCTGTATCTGAGGGGGATAAAACTGATAACGCGGCTGAAGAGAAACATGAAGAATAAGCTGACGGATATGGCGGAGAAGGTGTTGTTACGGAAACGGGCGTTTATAGAATCGGTGAACGACTTTTTGAAGAACATCTACCAGGTGGAACATAGCCGGCACCGGAGTGTCGCCAATTTTCCGGTGAATTTGTTAGGGGCATTGTCAGCCTACAGTTTCTTGCCACATAAATCGTCTATTCGGGGAGTCTATGATAACCGGACTTTACCGGTACTTGTCTGATTTTTCGGTCGAACTCACGTATATAGCGCGGATAAACCCCAGTCTGCCGTGTACGATACCGTTTGACGACGAGGAGTGGAAAGTTTTGTATTGTATGGCGAACAGGACGAAGAAAGCGCCTGAAAAACCGTACAGTATAGCGGAGGCTGTGGAGCATATCGGGAACTTTGGCGGACCCGGACGGTCCCCCAAGCGCCGGTACGCCCGGTGTAAAAACTGTTTGGCGGGGTTCTACAGAAATTCTATACCCTCTACGACTATAGGGAAATGTTCGATTTTGTGGGTCAAGTTTAGCGCAAGCGGCGAGGTATTAGACCCCACTGCGAATAAAATTATCAGATAAGACATTTCTATTGAACGCGCTATACAACATTTTCACCGATTTTTAACACATAGTTATTGACAAGCCACACAAAAAATTTATAATAAAATACAATGGACTTGTTCAATAGAGTTGTTCGGAAACTGAAGTTTCCGAACAACCTCCGCTTGAAAACGCAAAATGCCGCGCATTTTGCAAGGATTTGGACGACAACCAACCGAGTTGGCGAACAAGTCCAATAATACGGTTGCTTATCGAACAAGTTTTTAGCGGTTGTTGGCCAAACCATGCATGGCCGCTTGGCTTGCAAAAACTGAATTTTTGAACAACTCTAAGAGATTTTCGGTTTGTAGAGATGCAAGACACTATCAAGGTAAACAAAGGCGTAGAATCTTGAAATATAATTTAGAGAAATATCATCCTATAGAATTGGATGACTTAATTCGTTTAGGAAGAGAATTTGATGGCGGCTATGTTGTTTCAAAACGTCAGATAGAAAAAACGGATATATTATTAAGCTTTGGAGTCAATGATGACTGGTCATTTGAAATGGATTTTGAGAAATTAAAACATATAAAAATATTTTCATATGACTATTCTGTTTCAAAAAAGTGTAAATATACTGAAATACGAGATAGTATTGGCTGTATGTTGGGATATTTATTCGTTTTACGACGCTCAAAAGTTAAAGAAGCTTGGAGACACATAAAAAAAATACTGCATGATATAAACAGTTTATATAAATATTTTCAGGAAAAATACGATAGAAATTTTATACCTAAATATTTAGGCGAATTTGATGATGACAAATATATATCATTTGATACAATATTTAACAGATTAAAAAATGACAAAATGATTGGGGGGGGGGGGGGTATGCCTGTATTTGTAAAAATGGATATTGAGGGCGCGGAATATAAAGTTCTGCCTTGTCTTTCTCCATATTTTGATAAGATAAACGGCATTGTGGTGGAATTTCATGGATTGAAAAACCCTTTTGAATTTGGACTAAATGAACCTCCTCCATTCGGAGAAATATCAGAATTATTATTAAAAGATTTTTATGTCGCCCATATACACGGATGTAACAACGGCGGACACATAATAAATTCCACGTTACCGGCAGTTGTTGAAATTACATTTATAAACAAAAATTTGTTTTTTGAAAATGTTAAATTATCATCGAATAATTATCCTTTAAAAGGTCTTGATTTTCCATGTGATAAGAGATTAAGTGATATAGAACTTCATTTTAACAACCCGGAACATATTACCGAGATAAATAGTAATTAGTTATGGATATATTTTGTATATTATGCGAAAAATACTTATATCTTTTTTTCTGATAATTTCTCCCGCTTATATTATATTTTCCCAGTCATATGTTTCAGTTAATCTTGAAAATAATATTTATCAAATTATTGATTTATCTGTTCAGCGTGGATTATGCGCTTCTCCGCCCGGATCAAAACCTTATACAAGATCACAAATTATCTCCATAATAAATGAAATATTAAGCGCTGAAAATGCCGGAGGATTAAAAATAAGTGAGCGTATAATTTTGGAAAAAGAACGTGAAAAATATACATCAAAAATAAAAGGTTTTGATTTAAACCGCGGAATGTATTTAAGTAAAGCAAAACTTTTTAAAACAGATATTGAAATGAATACTGAAGTCGGTTTAGGTTTTGATATGGAAATTTCGCAGTCTGAGGAATTTAACTCTGAAAACTTTTACAATTGGGGAGGTGACTTGTGGATTTATGCTTATCTAAGAGGAGATATTGGAAGTAATTTTTCTTACAGCACCACCGCTAACTTTGGCTTTGTAAAAGCGGGACGAAGATTGGAAGGTTATTATCACACATATTATGCGGGTTTTGAGGATCATGATGAATTTATAGATCAATATATCCCAACATACAGCGAGCCATTGGCTTACTTCCCGTTCACTTATAAGAAAAGATGGGATGCTTCGGTATTCTATCTTGATCAATTGGATTCATCCGGGTTTCAATCTATGCCGGAAAAATTATCCGGGGCATACGCTTTTATTGCCGAGACTACGGCAGTATTTTTTAATAATGCTTTATTGTTCCGTGCAGGCAGATTACGTCGTGAATGGGCGGCTATGTCGCCCGGGAGCAGTCTTGTTTTCAATGGAAACGCACGGCCGTTTTTGGCGCTAGAAGCCCAATTTCAGCCTCTTTCGTGGTTCAATATTTCTACACTGACTGGTGAGCTTGAATATTTTAATCAAAACGGGATTAAAAATTCCGCATGGTCTTCACAGAATGCTTTTTCGATAACCATGCTTGAATTTAACATAAAAGATTTTTTACATTTTGATTTAGGCGATGTGGTTATATGGCCAAAACGGACAGAACTAGGTTATCCGCTTCCGATTATTGATAGTTTTTTTTATCAAAACAATATAGGAGATTTTGATAATTTATCATTATTTTTTGATATCAAATTAAACTTATACAAGATGATGAACGTTTGGTTTTCATTTTACAGTGATGAAATGGAATTAAATCCTGATATGGGATTGCTGGATAGAACCATGATTGCTTTTCAAGCCGGAACAACATTTATTATTCCGCATTTGCCGTTTGCTTTTATTAAATTAACATATACAAAAATAGAACCATATTGCTATACTCATAATAGAAATTTTGTTCCTTGGTATAATGATGATAATGGATTGCGTCCCGTTGAAACGGCTTACATAAATAACGGGGTGGGAATAGGTTATTATTTGCCGCCAAATTCCGATGAAGTTTTGCTGCGTTTTGAAGCTATGCCGGGAATAAGTTCAAAAATTCATTTTCAATATCAGATGATACGCCATGGCGCGGATTTTGGAGATTCCGCCGTTGATGGAAGTTCTTATCTTTCAGAGCTTGATCCTGACAGTCGTAATGAGAATCCAATATTAAAAAAATATTTTTTACATGACGGCGCTTACCAATGGTTTCATATTCTAAAAGGCGGGGCGGAATATACCTTAAAAAAATTACCAATTACAGTTTACGGAGAAGCCGGAGTTGTTTTTTCATACTTTACAAATATTGACGGTCCCGCGAATCAGGGGGAAACTTCCCAATATCATATTGTTGACGAAGCGCCGTATACCCGGTCAACAAGTTTTATTTTAATGCTTGGAGTAAAAATATTCTCCGACTCGCAGGCAATTCATCAGTAACATATAAAAACAACAGAAATGCTATACATCTTTAGGGCGATTATCTATTACGCGCTTTGCTTTACCCTCTGAAACAGGGAGGCTGTTGCTTTCTACCAGTTCAACTTTTGGGTTTATAGTTATTGTATTTTGAAGCTTATGACGTATTTTTTCACGAAGAACATTCAGCTTTCTGGTATCGTCTCTAAAAGTATCCGGGTTTACTTCAGTTTTAACTGTAAGACGGTCAAGAAAACCTTCTTTTTCAACTATAATAAGATAATTATTGCCAGCCTCTTTTATTCCCATTACCACCTCTTCAATCTGGCTGGGAAATATATTTACGCCATTGATTATCAGCATATCATCGCTACGTCCCTTTATACGGTGTATACGCCTGTGGGTACGCCCGCATTGGCAAACTTCAGTGTAAAACGATGTGATATCTCGGGTGCGATAACGCAATATGGGCATAGCTTCACGGCATAGTGTTGTAAGCGTCAATTCACCGGTTTCTCCGTCCGGCAACGGCTCTAATGTTTCCGGGTCTATTATTTCAGCAAGAAAAGCATCTTCCCACAAGTGCATTCCGCTCTTACATTGACATTCAAACGCTACACCCGGCCCATTCATTTCGGAAAGCCCGTAAGAGTTGAATACTTCAATTTGAAGAAGTTCTTCTATTCTGAGCCGCGTGTCTTCCGAATATGGTTCTGCGCCCGCAAATGCGCGTTTAAGGCAAAGACTATCGCGCAAAATCCCTTCTTCCTTCATCTTGCTTTCAGTATGCAACAAAAAACTTGGAGTAGCGTGGACCACTGTTGTTTCAAAATCCTGCATCAGGCGCAGTTGCCTTGATGTATTACCGGAACCGCTCGGAATAACAAGCATACCAACTGCTTCCGCTCCATAATGAAAACCAAATCCACCTGTAAAAAGTCCGTAAGTTATCATGTTTTGAAAAACATCTTGTTTATTACAGCCCGTCGCGAATATTGAGCGGGCTACAAGCGCAGTCCATGCGTCAATGTCATTCCGATTAAAATATATGGTTGTGGGAATTCCGGTTGTCCCGCTAGAAGCGTGAAGCCTTATAACATCATCCTTGTTAGTAGCCAGCATACCGTATGGGAAGGCTGCCCGCAAATCGTATTTACTTGTAAAGGGTATTTTTCGTATATCGTCAAGACTTCTAATATCATCAGGACTATTTATCCCCACATCTTTTAAACGTTTATTGTAAAAATCCGTCCTCAAAGCACAGGTAATTGTTCTTTTTAGCGCCGCAAGTTGAAAAGATTTCAGCTCACATCGTGCCATTTTTTCTTTTTCAGGAAGCCAATACTGGAATTTCATTTATTAATACCTATTATTGTCCGGAGTTTTTATTTATCAGATAATCTCTTCCCGCTTTGAACGCTTTAACATTTATCACCGGATTTAGTTTGACAAAGAATTCAGTTATTATGTCTTCCAAAATTTCTGGTTTTACCGGAAGAAAAATGGATGCGGCTCCAATCATTACCATATTTACGGATCGGGAATGACCTGAATTTTTTGCCAGCGTTTCTGCGGGTATAAGATATGCGCCGGGTATAGACTTGATTGCAATATTAAGTTCTTTGATTGAAGGATAATTGTTGATATTTATGAATGGCTCTTCCGCGATTACAAGTTTACCCGAAGGGGAAAGCCATTCAAGGTAACGCAGTCCTTCAAGTGGTTCCATTGATATAATAAGCTCCGCTCTGCCGCGTGGAACAATATCGCAGTATATTTCATCATCGCTGATTCTAATATGCGAAAAAACAGATCCGCCTCGCTGCGCCATACCGTGTACCTCGCTTTGCCGCAATTTAAAACCGCTTTTCACTGCTGCCGCTGTGATAACTGCCGCGATTGAAAGCACTCCTTGTCCCCCCACTCCAGCCAAAATTATATTAGTTTTCATTTCTTATGCCTCATACGCAGACTTTCAATACATTCGCGCCTGAAAATCACAACGGAAATTCCACGATAAGATATTTCCGCGCCAAGACGTTCAGAATTAAACGAGATGTTTTTAGAAGAGCTTTCCAATTCAACAATATGATTATCTTCTACGCCTAAACCTAAAAGAAGCAATTTTAATTTTGAAGAAGGTAAAACCGTTTCTTGGCAACCTGTCATCGCTACGCTTGAATTATCAAGAATTATAACTGTCATAGCAGTATTGGAGGAAACGGCATCAATTATTGCGGTGATGCCGGAGTGAAGGAATGTTGAATCGCCAATTACTGCGACGGACGCCTCAATTCCAGCTTCCGCCGCGCCCCGCGCCATGCTTACTGAAGCGCCCATGCATACTATAGATTCTATTGCGGAGTAAGGCGGGAATGCGCCAAGTGAATAACAGCCTATATCGGATAAAACAGAGCGTTTACCGGTATCGTAAATTGCAAGAGCTATATTGATGGCCTTATAACTGTCCTCATGCGGGCAAGCCTTGCAAAGCTGTGGGGCGCGAACCGGAATTTTTATATTGAGCGCCGCCGGCATATTTTGAACAGGATGTAAACCAAGCGCGGATCGTACATTGTCAGGATCAAGCTCACCAACACGCGGTAATTTACCATTCAGTTTACCGTTAATTTCAATTGATGACGGGAGAATTCCGCGTATTTTATTTTCAATGAGGGGCTGTCCTTCCTCAATAATAAGTAATTTTTTTGCGTTTGCGCATAATTTATTTATAGAATCAACAGGAATAGGGTAAACGCCTATATGAAGTCGGCCGGGCCGTGTGTATCCGTTTTCCAAAATTTCCGCAAGGTTTTCTTCATAATAGTTACCTCCAAGTCCCGCTGTTATTACGACAAAAGAAGAATCGTATTCTTCAGTCTCTAGTTTATTTGAGTAATGCGTCCGTGACCATTCCTGTAAAGCGGTATTTTTTTCTATCAATGAACGGTAGTTACGCCGTGAAAACTCGGGTAAAAGCAACCATTCAGTTGTATCCCGCACTCGTTCTTTGACGGCGGCGGTTTCAGGCGGTGCGCGTTTTATGGTTGAACGGGCATGGGAAAGCCGCGTAACTATACGAATTATTACAGGTAGATGATACTTTTCGGACAATTCAAAAGCTTCCCGTGTCATGTCGTAGGCTTGTTGCTGATTACGAGGCTCAAAACACGGCAACATAGCGAAATCAGCATAAAAACGTGAATCCTGTTCATTTTGTGAACTATACATTCCCGGATCATCAGCAACGGCAATCACTACACCTCCGTTTATGCCAAGCAAAGCGCTGTTAATTAGCGGGTCAGCCGCCACATTCAAACCGACGTGCTTCATCGTTACCAAAGATCTTTTTCCAGCGAATGAAACCCCTAACGCTCCTTCCAACGCTGTTTTTTCATTAACGCACCAACGCGCTATGGGTTTTCCGATATTTTTAAATTGTTCAATAAGAAATTCCATTATTTCGGTAGAGGGTGTACCCGGATACCCGTAACAGGCGAAAAGTCCCGAATCTATTGCCCCTAAAGATATAGCTTCATCACCTAAAACTGCATTTAGCATACTCATATTATAATAATTTATACGACAAAAGTAAATGTAACGTGTTTAAATCAAAATTTCCGGTATATAATACAGCTTGGTTTTGCGCTAAGCGCAAAATTAGAAAAGTCAACGCGCTTGCGCGTTGACCAGCGCAAGCGATTGAAGCGGAATTAAAAAGGACGGCGTTTTGCGCCGTCCTTTTTAATTATAGCGGAAAGCGCGGTTTACACCTGCGGCATCAGCCGCAGGTGTAAATGCGCCCAAATTTAAAACCGGATTTCAGTTTTTACTGTGAACAAGAAGTTCAACCCGCTTTGAACAGGTCCAAATTCTCCGTTGGATGAACCGTTGTCGAATACGGAACGGTCCAGCGGAACTTGCGTGGTTAAGGTAAGCGTCATGCCTTGAAATAGACTTGTGCTGAAGCCGATGATTGGTGTGAAAGAAATGTCATCGGCATTGAATATTGCGGAAAGCGATATATTCGTAAAATCGCTCGCGTTATAACGGGTAAGACTGTACAAGTAATGGCTGCTCCGGTAGGCATTTTGGTTTTCTGCTGACGCGGCTGTAATGCTGTAGCTGCCGTTGAAAAGATATTCAAACAAAAAGTATAAATGTAATTGCGGCAATGAGTAGTCAAGACCCGCGCTTGCGGAAAATTCTTGTAAACGCTCGTTTTGATGTGTGGCGGGATTTAAACTATAAAGCATATCTGTCCAAATTCCTACGAATGTGTCCCCTTTTATTGAAGCCCCAAAATAATGTACACCGTTTGGAGCGGATGTCGCGCTATCTGATACGGATGTATCGGACGGTGATTCGAAAACGTACAAACTCTGAACACTGAAATTTTTTAAGTGTCTTTCACCGGAAATGCCTGCTTTGAAGCCGTCGCCTGATGTGGAAAACGGGTTGGGCGGCGCAGCGGCAAAGGCGCGCAGGTTGGAATCATCATTCGGGTAGAACGAAAAAAGTCCGCCCAGTATGGCTCTTGGCCGCGCATCCGGGTAGAGCGGGTTTTTGGGATTAAAGAAATCTGATGGGGAAAATACGCTTCCGTACCCAAATGCAAGGCGCATTAGTCCCGCGTCAAAACCAGTGTTTTCGTTTACAATTCTAAAATACAGGCGTTCAAGTTCTATTGCCGCCGCATAATTTTGCGCTGAAATTTTTGTGGCGGCTCCCCCGTTGATGTCTGAGGCGATAGGTAAGGCCTGTATGCCGGATGCCGCAATAAGATTAAAAGCGCTATAAAACTCGGCTTTTTCGCCTATTTTGCCGCGAAATCTTATATTTGCGTATTCCTCTATTCCGTATATGAATTCTCCGCCGGAATCGCCGCTGTCTGCCGTTTTACCAAGTTTAAGCGTGCTGTCAAAAACACCGGTCATTTTCATTCCGTCTGCCGCATACAAAACAGCGCTAAAAATAAAAAGTATTACTGTAGTAAAAAATATTTTCATACAATTAACGTAACGCCCTTAACGCTCTAAATTCCGCTGGCTAAAAATAGAATCAGCTATGGGTTGATCAAGAATAACATTGTCCAAAATAAGAATGGTTTTACTATTTTTACGCAGCAAGTCGCTTAATTCCGATTTAACCGGGAAACGGCGGCTGCCGAACACTTTTGCCTCGTCAAGGGTATACTGCTTTAGCTTTGCGCCGGACAGGGCGTAAAGTTCATAATGAACAAGGTCGCCGTTTTGTTTGTCTATCCAAAGTATACGTTTTGTATAACTTTCAGTTTTTGATTTTGCGTTAAGTTCCAATAACCAGCAGTCGTGCCCGTTAAATATTTCCGAGCTTGTTATTCTAGGATTGTAGCGGGATGCAAGTGTCGCATTGCTTACAACATCTTCGTACGACATATCAGAGCCCATCATCGATTCTTTTAACATCTGACCGGAAATTAACATCACTTCTTCGGTATCGGGCGAATATACATAAAGCCTGCCGTCTTTTTTCAAATACTTTGTTCCGGCATCTTCGGGATTTGTAAACTCAATAAAACTGTCGTTATTGCTCCGCGCCCAAGCCTTCATCGTTTTTATAAAACGTTTTCCCTGATATTCAATTATCATTTGGCCTTCATAGTAAATTGTTGAATAGATTTCATTTTCATCAACGGTTTTTAGCAAATCCGCGGCTGAAGGTTGTGATTGTCCGTGTATAAATCCAGTGGACAAAACCGTAAATGAAAAAATTACAAAAAACATTTTAGTAATTTTTTTACTCTCCATAAAAAACATAAAAACCTCCAAAAGCGGATGTAAAATTCGCTTAAATTTAAAATATGCTTGTAAATTAAGCATTTATAATTATAATTGTTCAGAAACAATAAACTTGTTCTGAAACCTCAAGTTTCCGCAAGCCAAGCATAGTTTGGCCAAGTTCCGCTTGAAAACGCAAAATGCCGCGCATTTTGCAAGGACTTGGGAGACAAGCAACCGGGCCGGCGGACAAGTCCAATCGTCAAATATTATCGCCGAAGAGCTTCAACCGGCTCTATAAACGCGCTTCTTAACGATGGTATTAGCGTACAAATTGATGAAACAATAACGCCGAGTAAAAATCCTTGAAGCATTATCAGCCAATCAAATTTTAACCGTAGCGTTCCGCTTATAGGAAGCTCCTTAAAACCGCCACCGGTTAACGCGGTATAATCAAGAGGAAATAAAGACATTATAAAACTCGCGGCGCCCCCCGCAATAGCGCCGACAAAAGCGCCTGCGGCGCTCAATAAGAACGCTTCTAAAAAAAATACAAGCACGATTTCACCCCGTGTCATGCCAAGACTTCCCATCATCCCTATTTCTTTAATTCGTTCATGAATTATCATTATCATAGTATTAACTATTAAAAAACTGGCAACAATAATGAACATTATATATATAAGATTGAATGACATCATACTTTTCCGCATAATGGCGACAAAGTAATTATCGTGCCAGTCATGCACAATATCGCCCGGACCTAATAAAACGCTCAAAGCGCGGGCAATATCGGGACTGTTTTTAGGATTTTCACAGTAAACAAAAATTTGCTGTGTTGCGTTCCCAAGCGTTAGAAGCCGCTGGAGTCTGTCAAACGGAACAAGCAGTACGCCGTCATCATACTTTAAGTAATCAAAATTAAATATGCCGGTAACAACAGGATTCCACATCTTGTCTGAAAATTGCGCCGATACTGTTTTTAGCGGAATATGACTGCCTATTTTTACTCCCATTTTTTCTGCCAATTTAATGCCGATTGCACATTCATTTTTATTCGGGTCAGGATAACGCCCGTCTACCAGTCCGTTATTCCGGTCATTTACATTAAAATGTTGAAAAGCCATTTCCTTTTCAATATCAATTCCCCACAACAAGGCGTGCTTTACAGTGCTGTCTTGAAGAGTCGCAAACGACATAATACGAGGAAATACCGCTGTGACCCCCGATACCGTTTCAATACGCGCTTTTATATCACTAAAACTTTTTCCATCTGAAACAGGAAACTGTGCCGGGAAGTATTCATCTTGGGCATCGTAATCTAACGATACAATTTTTATATCACCAGCATCAAAAGTATGCACGACAGTATTAATGCTGTCTACCATTCCTTCTATCCATGCCTCCATAAAAATCATAAAAAATACAGCAATAGCAGTTGCGGTAATGCAAAGCGCGGTACGCCGTTTATTCCGCAGTATATTCCGCCGGGCAATAGTAAAAAGACTAAAAAAATTATTCATAACACCTCGATATTAAAAAATAAGCTTGTCCGGAAATTTCATTTTTACGAACAAATTCTGTTGAAAATAAGTTTGATTGACAAGCAGATATTTTATCGAACAAGCCAAGCAAATGTTAAAATACGCAATTGACTTGTTCAATAACCAGTTTGCTTATCGAACAAGTTTTTAGCGGTTGTTGTCCAAGCCATGCATGGCCGCCATGCTTGGCTTGCAAAAATTGAAGTTTTTGAACAACCCTACAAACCTGCCTATTCAAATCGTAAACTTTCAGTTATCGGCAACTTCAAAGCCCGCCGTGTCGGTATATAAGCCATACAAGCGGAAAGTATTGTCGCGGCAATACCGGAAATGATTATTACAGGAATATTCCATGCTGAACGGAATGCTCCGGCAATACGGTAGCCTATATCACCATTCATGTTTTCTGTCATTGTTGTAAAATCAATGCCGTATTTTACCATAGGTATATTTATCAGACATCCTATGGCTATGCCTATTACAGAACCTATTAAACCAATAAAACCAGATTCAAATGTCATCATTAAAACCAATTCCCTGTCAGTCATGCCGAGTGAACGCATCATTCCTATTTCTTTTGTCCGCTCAAGAATAGCTAAAAGCACAGTATTGGCGATTCCTAGAAGCGACAAGATAAATAGAATTAACAGCATAACCCGTGTGCTTATATTATCTCCATTTGATGCCGCGATATAATCCTGCGCATAATCCTTCCACGAAAAGATTGCAATATCATCAGGCAGAGGTCCTGTCTCTTTTTCTAAAGCCGCCGTAATTACCGGCGCGGATTCGCTTTTTCCCGGAATAGCGGCATCGTCGGGATCGTGTTTACGTATTAATAATTCTGTAACAGCGCCGTCCAACATAAGTCCGGACTCATCCTGTAGCACGTCAATCGGAATAAAAGCCATATTGTTTGTCTGCGGGTCAGGCGAATTTACAACCCCTACAATAACGGCGGATATAATTTGGTTAACATGGCGTATAGTATTACCTTCTTTTATATCGATAACTGTGGAAATAAGGACATCATTATTGCTTCCTTCTGGAAAAAGTTTTTTCGCAAGAAGTGAACCAATAACAATTTCAAACGCCCCTGATTTAATGTATCTTCCATGCTCAATATAATCTGTATAGCGCAATAGCTTTTCTTCTCTCGCCGGGTCAACAGCGTTAAAAATCAGTGGCGCAAAACCTTCTTCCGAATATAAAGTTCCTGAAAACACAAAACGCGGCGCGGAATCGTAACCAGATTTTTCCAATGCGGCGGCGTAGTTCTGCCAACCCTTAAAATTTTCATACATAGGAAGTTCATCTTTATTTTGAAAATAATCCCGCCTTTGCAATTTTGCCGCGCCTATTTCGTAATTTACGATATTGCGGATTGAATCAATATTCATTCCGGTAAGCCAGCCGTCAGCAACAATATACAACGCGACACTAACCGTAACTGCCATAACCGTTAGTATCGTTTTAACCCTATGACGGGAAAGATTTCTAAATGCCATACGCATCAATTCAATATTAGTAGAAAGATGCTCGTTTTTTGTTGGTTTCAAATTCATATCACCGCTTCCTGTTTTTTTATTTCTTCGCATTCGATTAATCCGTCACGTATATGTATTAAACGGCGGGCAAAATCCATCACCATATTGTCGTGCGTAGAAAAAATGAATGTAGTTCCGGCGCTTTTGTTCAGATTAAGCATGATTTCCAGAATTTCTCTGCCTGTTTTCGAATCGAGATTGGCGGTCGGCTCATCCGCGAGTATAATCGCCGGACGTTTTACAAGCGCCCTTGCTATAGCAACCCGTTGCTGCTGACCGCCGGACATTTCGTTAGGGCGACGGTTTTCCATACCCTCCAGTCCGGTATCCGCCAGCGCCTGCCTTGCTCTAAGCGCAATTTCATGCTTATCAACGCCAAGCAGAGTGAGCGGGAAGCTTACATTCTCAATGCAGGATAAAACAGGTATCAGGTTGTACGCCTGAAAAATAAAGCCAATGCTTTTTCGCCTTAGAAGCGCAAGCTCCTGCTTTGTCATTGATTGCGTGTCTTGGCCGTTTATTCTAAGAATCCCGGACGTAAGCGTATCAATACAACCTGCCAGATGAAGAAATGTCGATTTACCACTGCCGGAGGGGCCGGCAATCGCGCTAAATTCTCCGATTTCAAAATCCAAACTAACACCACGGAGCGCATGCACTACCGTTCCATTTAGTCCGTAGTCCTTCACTACATCGACAGCCTCAATAAGTTTCATGATTTTCCTCCTTCGATGGTACTATCATTAGTCTGTAAAATTACACTGATTATATAGTTGTATAGTACAATATATAAACTATTTTTATATGTCAATAGACACTCCGCCAAGAGACAGGCATAACATTCAAATCGTCTAAAAGACTTTAATTTAATTTTTAAGAAAAAGTCCCGACTGAAAGCGCTAATTAAAGCGGAAATGTGGGGGGGGGGGGGGTAAAACTGAGGTATAAACCGCCTCAAAAATGAGTGATAAAAATGTAATTATTCGCATGAGGATACTATAACCATGAATAGTGAGATTAGTCAAGATAAATATTCATTAATTTTAGCGATTCTGATTTTGGAAAAATTCAAGATTTTACATGGCTTCAATATAGTATTAGCAATGCTTTTCTCACTTTGGGCGCATTTTCACCTGCGGCAGATGCCGCAGGCAAAAACCGCGCTTTTCGGGGCTCCGCGCTTTCGCGCTCCGGCCACGCCGCCCCCGCGGGGCGCCGTGTCTTGCTTCGCAACCCCTACAATCGCTTGCGCGAGCGCCAAATCGTTATCTCTCCCGTCATTTTGGGCTTAAGAACGGCGGCGGTATTAAAAGCCGATGTTGTATCCGGGAAAAATCAAATAAACCTTCTCGCCCTAAAGGGCAAGGTATTAGACCCCACTGCGAATAAAGCATCCGGCAAAAATCAATAAAAAATATGGTATCGCTATCCACAGTAGATTTACGCCGGAAAGCGGAAACGTTTCACTCTTTATTTGTCTCATCTCAAACAATTTGATATTTTTCCTCACCGGAATGAAACTCAGAAGGCTTAACAGGCAAAAAACCGGAATTATTCGTAGAACCGACGAGACAAGTATCGAACCGTAGGCAACATAGTATAAAATAACAAAAAGCCTGAGCGCCTTCGCGGAGCCGATATAATACGGCAGGGTAAAACGCGATATTTTTACATCACGATCCACATCGCATATATTGTTTGCCAGCATAATATTGGCTATGCCGCAGACCAGCGGCAATGAAACTAAACCGAGTTTTACGGCGGTCATAACGTCAATGTCTATTGAAATTACCGGAAACAACGACCGTATTTCGATAAACGTGTTTTCCGGCGTATTTATAAAAAAAGCCAAAAATGTAATGAGAAACCCCATGACCCCGCCTGAAAATATTTCCCCATAGGGAGTACGCGAAATGGGCGCGGGACCAAAGGTATAAAAAATACCGACACCGAAACAAATTATGCCGGCAAACAGCACCACGATGCCATGCAAAAATGTCAGATACAGGCCAATGGCCGCGGAAACGGAAATGAAAAGAACGATGATGGACAGGGAAACGGCGTTTGAAAAATGGACGCGGGTTTTCGCGGCACGGGCATCAATATAGTTGTTGATTGCCGTGGTAGCCATGTCAAATAGAAGCATGGCGATAAAAAAAAATACCGTGCTTTTGCCGTTAATTTTTTTGTACACATACAGCGCGTAGAATACCCCGGTAAAGAACGGCGTAACGCTTGCTATTTTTGTCTGAATTTCGACAAAATGAAAAAAGCGGCCCAATATGTTTTTCAATATTCTTTCTCCTTTTCTACAATATGGTATGTATCACCGGTCAGCGTGAAATCAATATTACCACAGAGCCGTATCCCGCAATACTCAAAAATGAGCCTACTCGCCGCACAGTCGCAAAACACTACTTGCGCGAATGGACCTCTCCCCACTGCGAATGAACCTCCCCGCCCTAAAGGGCGAGGTATCTCGTAAGCGTTGCCCGTTTTGACGAGGTTCGTTCTGCAAGGAAGTTATTGAACTGTGGGGTCTAATACCATTTTTTATTTGGCGTTGCCAACTCGAACCGCCCTAAAGGGCGGTGTATTAGACCCCACTGCGAATAAAAAATCACTGTACATATCATAACGACAGCCTAGCCTTCTCGTATCAGTAGCCGCCGTACTAGCGCTTCAAGCATATCCCGCTGTTTTCCCGGCGGAAGCAGGCCGATTTCCCGTAGCGCCCGGTTTGTATAGAGCGCGGCGAATTTACCGGCGGCTTCTATCCCGCCCGACTTGCGAACCAGCGCGGTAATCTCTTCGCTGTCGTCCGGGCTGAACGTATTTTGGGAAAAAATCTTTTGTAAGGACCCTGACGTATCTAAAGGCAGGGCGCAAATCAGCGGGAGGGTTACAAGTCCCGCCGCAATGTCCCTACCAAGTGGTTTCCGAACAAGACCCTCATCCCCTGAGTAGTCCAAAATGTCATCGATAATCTGAAAAGCGATTCCGACATTATAACCCGCCCTCCTCAGCTTCTCACACACCACTTTGGGGGCATTCGCCTCATAAGCGCCTACAAAACAAGCCAGAGAAAAAAGCAACGCTGATTTGCCCGTGATTTTTCGCAGATACCCGCGCAACGAAATATTGCTCCTGAAACGGTCGCGGTTTTGCTCTATCTCCATGGTACAAATGGTAGCGATAATCCGGGCCAAATTGAGGGCGTTACGGGGTGATGTATAATCCGCCGCCAGCAGAAAACAGCGGGAAAGCAAAAAATCACCTATCAACACCGCCTCTCGCCGGCCAAACAGGGTATGCAAGGTCGGCAACCCCCTGCGCAACGGAGAATCATCGATCACGTCGTCGTGAACAAGGGTTGCCATGTGCAACATTTCGAGGGCTGCGGCAAGCTGATAATGTTTGTCCCCGGTCTTTCCAAAACCTGCCGCGATAAGCAGAAAACCCGGGCGGAGCATTTTTCCGTTTCCGTCAAGGAGTCCGCTAATCCTTTCTGAAATAACGAGGTTGTTCGATGCCGAGGCATCCCGTATAATGCCGGAAACCTTTTCAATAGCTTCCGTCATTCCGGGAAAATCAGCCCAGTATGAAATCATCGGGCGTTATTTCGAGGGGTTGTCAAGATACCAATAGCGCCTGCGGGCAAATCTTGTTCCGTTCCACCATTTTTTAAACCATGGAACAACCCAACAGTCCAACCCGAAAGCCCTGCCCGCGCCGCCAAGCATTAGGAATCCCGCGAATATGAACCATACCTGATTCCATGTGAACATACCGGAAAGTGTAAACACCATGCACATCACGATGGAAGCCGCCGCCGCCCACCATGTAAAAAGTCCGCCTATCATCGCCAAGCCTATTCCTATTTCCACCAGCACAACCAGCAGTTGAAAGCACTGGAACGGGATATATGCGGCCATACCGTCCATAAAGGTTGTCCTAAACCATGTTGCTACTATTCCGTTGGCATCAAAGATGGATTTACTTAAATCCCACACGCCATCGAAGCTTGATTCCGCCGCCGTCCCGGTCGCCGCCGTTACCGCGTCCGCCGCTGTTTCGGTTGCCGCCGTTACCGTGTCCGCCGCCGTTCCGGTTGCCGCCGTTCCGGTTGCCGCCGTTCCGGTCGCCGCGCTTACCGCGTCGCTAGCTGTAGCGCCTGTTACCGCATCCGCGCCGGATTGGGCTACACCAGCCGAAAACATCCACCCGGATTTACTCCCCTGTCCCCACGAAAGCCACCCTTCTCCTATCTTATTGATTCCCTCAAATACCCACATCAGCCCAAGCCAGAGCCGCAAAGGAAGAAGCCAGTAGCCCCTCGTTTTGTACGCGCCAAGTCCGCGGACAAAAGAACGCCCGTCTTTCATATCCAGAAATTCATGCTTGATGTACTCCCAGCACTGGTTGATCCCGGCAACCCCAATAAAGTAATGCAAATTCACGATGTGCTTCATCGCCACGGCGAAAAAACCAGACAGCTTGATGCCCATGGCGTTTGAAACAGCGTACCTTCCGCCCACCGAAACCATAAAGCCGTGATAGTTGGATTTGAACTGTTTCGCTTCCTGTCCCTCAATAGCGGCAATAATATTGTGGGCCGCAGTCTCACCGGTTTGTACGGCTGTCTCCACGATTTGGGGCAGGGGCTTTCCGTCTTCCTCAAACCAGAGATCGTCCCCCACCGGGAATACGTTGGGGTAATCCACCGATCGGATTTCACCAGTCACAAGAAGCCTGCCCTTCCGCTTCCGGACGGGAGGGCTATCCCCCGAATTTTCAACGGGTTTGACAGAGGGGCCTTTGGTAAGAGCTAAGGATTCGGCAAACGAACAGCCCGCAACCCCGGCGGTCCAGATAAAAGTACCGGTTTCCAGAGTGGATCCATCTTTAAGTTTCACTACTCCCGGTTCCGCGCCCACAATCGGTGTATTCACCAACAGTTCCACCCCATGCTGTTCCATATACCATGAAACATTGTCCCGTAGATCTTCTTCCAGCATGGGCAGGATATTTGGTAGGGCCTCTACTACCTCAATACGTACTTCATTACTGGGAACCAGCCACTTGGCGCACATCGTATCCCGCCATTCCAGTAGTTCACCGGCCATCTCAATACCGGTAAAACCGCCGCCGGCAACCACGAAAGTCAACATCCGCTGGCGTTTTAGGCGGTCCTGTTCGGCAACTGCCTTCTCAAAAATATCGTCGATGTGATGCCTGAGTTTCATCGCATCATCAAAAGACCACAAGGTAAAGGAATTCTCCCTGACTCCCGGAAGCCCGAAAAATTCCGGCTCAGCGCCGCAACCCAATATCAGGTAATCATAGGTATACGAGCGGGTAGCGGATTTTACCTGATTATTCGCAAAGTCAATCGTGCTAATGGTATCGAGTACCACTTTAATTTTTGATACCCCAAATATTTTCGCGTAGGGTATCCGTACCGAATCGGGGTCAACCCGGTGGCCGGCTACTTCGTGCAGTTCCGTCATCAGTGTATGGAACGGATGACGGTCTATCAGGGTGATAGAAATATTTCCATTATGGATATATTTTTTTGCAAGCCGCTTCGCCGCGGCTATGCCGCCATACCCGCCGCCGATAATCAAAATATTTGTTCCCATTTCAAACTCCGTTATTTTGCCGGTTACAAGGCCGGCTATGTTTAGCGCTTATTGACCCGAGGATTCCGGTGATATTCAAGATACTGTCGTCAAGACTTGTCTGAAGAGGGTCGGTCCAGTAGAACAGTAACACCGGGTCCGGGCCATCAACGCCCCCTCCGCCAGTTTTAGTCCGTGTGTTTTCCACAGTTTTCCCGGAGGAGGAATTCATTACGATATAATGAGTTAGCAAATTATTACTTCCTATGTAAAGAACTTAAATATAACATGAAGCGCTTCAAAAAAGTTAATTTTTAGAACCGTTTATTCGCAGTGGAGTCTAATACCCCACCGCTTGCGGGGGTTAGAGTCGGCAACGCCAACAAAAAATAGTAGTAGACGGGTTTGCGCCGCAAACCTCCACAGTTAAATAATTTCCTTACCAGATCGAACCACGTAAATAATTTCAACGCCTACAAGATACCTCACCGCAAACTCGTTTGCGCGCTTGCCGCGAGGTGGTTCATTTACCAATGGAAGAAACAGTTTAGTTCATAGTTATGGATAACTTATAAAAAATTAACAATTTTTTATAAGTCAATTTTAGAAAAACTCAATACTATGTATATATACTACGAAAAATTATTTGTCAAGGCCCGTGTAGCAAACTACATCAAACAAGCGATAAGTTCACCCCCTAAGATTAACGAGGGAGCGCGAACACGTCTTTCGCTGATCATTCCCTCAAAGACACACGCCGGAGCGCCGGAGAAAGGCACAAAATTTAGAACCCCTGAACTCGCTGGCCGTGCGTGGAGTGAGGGTATTCTTTTCCATAGTTATTGACAACCGCCGAGCCGACAGTATCCGGCAATTCCAATTTCTTAAAAATTCAAGATTTTACGCGGGTTCAACGACGTATTAACATTTTGGGCGCATTTTTGCCTGCTTTCGCAGGCAAAAACCGGGCTTTTCGGGGCAACGCTACCGCTCCGGCCACGGCGCAAGCGCCGTGTCTGCCGCGCCGCGCGGCGCGGCACCCCTGCAAGCCCGTTGCGCGAATCAAAACCGCTAAAGCGGTTTTAATGATATTACTTATGCCGGGATCAATTACCGGAATTACTATTCATAACACACAATCGAGCGTATAATGCACTTAATTTAATGTTTAAGGGGCAGTTTTTGGATATTTTATACAATATCATTATTTATCCGATAGTTCAGATAATAGAATTTGTGTTTGTGTTTACGCAAAAAACATTTAAAGAAACGGGAATATCAATAATCGCCGTAAGCGGCGCGATAAGTTTGCTATGCCTGCCGCTTTACAATGTCGCCGAAAAATGGCAGCAAATTGA
>JAITDS010000106.1 GCA_031282435.1 Spirochaetaceae bacterium | reverse complement strand
CACAGTTAAATAATTTCCTTACCCGATCGAACCACGTAAATAATTTCAACGCCTACAAGATACCTCGCCGCAAACGCCGGTCTTCGACCTTAGGCGCGCTTGCCGCGAGGTGGTTCATTCCGGTTTAGGACGAAGCGGTTTGATGTGTATAATCGCAGCAGGGCGGTAAGGCAACCATGTCGGGCTATTTCAAAGCGGGGTATTTCAAACGGTTAAAGTCATTATTTAAATACCATGAGATACCGGTTCATTTGAACCAAGCGCCCTGTAATAGTTTTACGGGAAATTGTTATTGGCGGCCCTTTGTGAGACACGGGTAAACAACGGGCGTGTTTTTCCCCTGTTAAGGGAAAGCGGGTCGGATAAATAGTGGCCGCTTTGGTGTGAGCGGCTGCTTATGCCGGTTATTGTGAAGTATATACTTCTTGAAACCATCTCACTTTATGGGTATGTTTTAAAATATTCATCAAATTGCGGTTCTTTGCGCCAATTCTAAACGGAAACATCTCCCCGCGCTTTATGCGCTACTCGCGCCCAAGTAAACGTATATGGGGAGGTTTTCCCTCGCTTTACCTTGTATTTTCATGGAAAAATACTATTATCAAGCAGCCGTTGGATTTGTCCGGCGGCTTTCAATTTTGTAACTATTTTTACAGTATTTTCATTTTAGTATAAAAAATATATTATAAAAAGCAATGTTCAAAGAGGTGGTAATCCTATCATAATTAAAGAGGTTGTCTTATGGATGTGCTAAAAAGACTTTCGTCAAAAAATCTTTTATTTTTCAATTTGGTTCTTATGGGCGCGATATTTGGGTTTTCATTTGCGTTTTTATCGTTTACTTGTACGAGTCCTCAGTCAAAAGCGACTGTAAAAGCTCAAGAAAATTCCGTAACTATTCCCGCAAGCGCTTTAGAGGTTGCGGAAAGTATTCAGACTGTTTTTCGCTCGGTCGCGGATAAGGTTATCCCGTCCGTAGTTGAGCTAAAAACTGTTTCTGTCCGTAAGCAGGAAACGCCTAGTTTTCCGGGTATCCCGTTTGAATTTTTCTTTGGGCCGCAGCAGCCCGGAGAGGGCGGGCGCGAATTTCGCTCGCAGGGTTTGGGTTCCGGTATAATAGTTCGTCAGGAAAGGAACACCTACTTTGTTTTAACTAACAACCATGTTGTTACGGACAGTAACGGTAATCCGGTGGATGAAATTCGGATAGCGGCAGGAGACAGCAAGGAGTATCCGGCGGAGCTTGTTGCCCGCGAACCGCGCCGCGATCTTGCGATGGTAAAGTTTAGCGCGCCGGAAAAGTATCCGCTGGCTGTGCTGGGAGATTCGGATCTTGTTGATGTGGGCGATTGGGCTATAGCGGTGGGAAATCCGCTTGGCTTCGAATCATCGGTAACTATGGGTATAGTGAGCGCTGTCGGGCGTACAGGCGGTCCGGGCGATAACATTAACGACTTTATTCAGACGGATGCCTCAATAAATCAGGGGAATTCGGGCGGCGCTCTGGTAAATATACGGGGAGAGGTTATCGGCATCAATATGTGGATAGCCAGCAGCACGGGCGGCGGTTCAATGGGGCTGGGTTTTGCTATTCCTATAAACAACGCTAAATCTGTCATTGATGAATTCATAAACAAGGGTGAGGTAAGCGACGGCTGGCTAGGCGTGTCTCTGCTTGATGTTGATAGTGATATGTCCAAAGACATGGGTATTGAGGGAAAGCAGGGGGCGCTTGCTTCCGGCGTGTTCCTCGATTCTCCGGCTGCGAAGGCGGGTATTCAGCCCGGCGACTTTATCACAGCGGTTGACGGTAAGGAAATGCGTAGTTCGCGTCAGCTTACAAGAATAGTCGCGGACCTAAAGGCGGGCGAAAAGCATATTTTTACGGTGCTTCGCGGGAACAGATCCGTTGATTTAACGGTTACAATCGCCGTCCGCAACAACGAGGTGGCGGCGGAAAACGGCAAGTTGTGGCCCGGGCTTCTTGCTCTGCCGTTGAACGATAATGTTAGAAAGGAACTGCAAATAGATGATAAAATTAAAAAGGGGCTTGTTGTCGTTCAGGTTGTAGATAAGAGTCCCGCAGCCGTAGTCGGTATTCAACGAAAAGATATAATAACGGCGGTAAATGGCGAGGCGGTAAACGATTTAAATACTTTCTATAGCATCTTACGCGAGAAAGCGGACAAAGAGCTTTGGTTTGACGTATCACGCGGCGGTACCAATCTTGAAACCATGAGGTTCAAGCGTTAAAACGCCATATATAAACGCTGCCGTGTAATACGCTGGTTAAGTCAGCGTATTACACGGCAGAGCCGGGCGGGACTTTAAAAAAACGCGCCGTGGAAAGATAACAATAAGCGGGAATTGAGGAGCGAACCGCGCAATACCTGCTCGACAGCTCACCGCCGCTCCAACGGAGTTTCCCCGCGATTATATACGCCGCGATTTGGCCGCCCTATTTTAACCGCTTTGATCGGCGGGTTTAATCAAGCGTGTCAGTGCCTGCGGCACGCCCCCCCCCCCCCCTAACCTGTAGGCCTGCCGGTAGGCTGGACACCCGCTTCCCATCTTGCGTTCATTTAATTGAAAATGGCGCTGTTCCCATACTGTAATGATAAAGAAACAAACCGACTTTCATGGAGAAACCGGCAGAAGCCGCGCCCCGGACTGTAAAAAACGCGCTTTCCGGCGACTTGTCAATGGAGCGCTTGTTTGTTAGAATAAAAACGGGTGGGGAATGATACATTACTATTTCTGTTACGGTGGATTTGGGACCGCCGGAACGTTGTTTTTTAATTCATATTTAAGAAGCGGGAACGGTTTTCATGCTAGATGAATTGCTGCAAAACGCGCCTGTATTTTTGCTGTTGTTTGCGCGCGCTATCGCTATGATAGAAACCGCGCCGCTTCTTTCCTCTGACGCTATTCCGCAGACTGCCAAGGTGTCGCTGGCTTTGTTCGCGGCGTTTGCCGTTTTCCCGTCCGCCGCGGCGCTTGACTGGACGCGGCTCCCCGGAATGACCGGCGGGCCGTTTAGTTTGGGTTACGCTCTGTTGCTGGCAGGCGAAGGTTTGATAGGCATAATAATAGGGTTTTTTATGACCATTATCTTTTCCGCGGCTTCAAGCGCCGGTCAGTTTTTTTCGCTGCAAATGGGTTTTGGCGCTTCGGAAACCTTTGACCCTCTTGCCCAGATTGAAAATCCTTTAATGGGACAGTTTCTTAACCTCGTGGCCATGCTTACTTTTTTGGTGATGGGCGGTCTGCATGATTTGTTTTTAGGCGGTTTCGCCGCTTCCGTGAGGTCTCTTAACATTGTGGAAGTGGTAAATGGCCGCGAAAATGTTGTTTTTATGCTTGCGGGTGCTCTTGGGCGGCTGTTTCTTGACGCTATTATAATTAGTATGCCGGTGCTTGGCACTTTGCTGTTGACCTCGCTCGCTACCGGCCTTATATCCAAGGCCGCCCCGCAGATTAACATACTTTCGGAAGGTTTCCCTATATCAATAAGCGTGGCTTTTATTTTGATTATGGCAACGCTTCCTTTTATTGTTGAATCGCTGGGACGTGTTGTGGAGAGCGGCTTTCGTTCATTACAGGATTTGTATATACAGGTGGGGGGCGGCATCAATGAATGAGTTGTTACGCGCCGTTTCCGCTCTGTTGGCGTTAGATTGCGGGGGGATTCGCCGTTATTCCGCGTTTAACTGGCGGCGGCGTAACGTTTCTTTTGATGACGCGGCGTTCATTGACTTACAGTGGTTCGCCGCCGAGGATGAGGGGCGTACCGAGGAGCCGACCGAGACTAAGTTACGGAAGGCTCGTGAGGATGAAGGCCGCGTAGCAAAGAGTCAGGACCTTGTTGGGGCTATCGGCTTACTGCTGCCGGCGCTGGCCATATTGTTTTTAGCGCCTTATTTGCTTCGCAATTGTGTAGAAATGATCCGGTTTTTCTTTCTGCGGTCCGCGGAGCTTGATCCGGTAAAGGATAGAATTGTTTTTGGGGTGTTTTTGTCGTACTTTGCGCGGCTTGCCCTGCCTTTGCTGGTTATCGCCCTTGCCGCCGCGTTGTTTTCTAACATAATTCAGGTGGGTTTTGTGTTTACGACTAAGCCTTTGGGTTTTAAGTTTGAGCGTATTGTCCCGAATTTTGGCGCGTATTTTCAAAAAACATTGTTTTCTATGAATAGTTTGTTTAATTTTTTCAAATCTATCGCGAAAATGGTGATTGTAGGCGGGGTGGCGTTCTTTTTAATTCGTTCCGATATAGAAAAGCTGGCGAATTTGCATACTGCCGAACTGTATTTGGCCGTTACGACTATCGCGGGTTTGGCTATTCGTATGTTAATCTTTACCGCTCTGCTGTTGTTGCTCTTGTCTATACCTGATTATATGTTTCAACGCGCCCAGTTCCGCGAGTCGTTGAAGATGTCGCGTCAAGAAATTGTCGAAGAGCGTAAACAGGACGAAGGCGACCCGCGTATTAAGCAGAGGTTGCGCCGGCGTATGCAGGAGTTACTTGCCGTTAAGATTCGTGATGAACTGCCTAAGGCGGATGTTGTCATCACAAACCCTACCCACTTTGCCGTGGCGCTACAATACAATCGCAGTCTTGAGGGGCCGCGTGTTCTTGTAAAGGGTGAGGATGAGCTTGCTCTGCGTATAAAACATCTTGCCGCCGAGCTAAATGTTCCGGTTGTCGAAAATAAGCCGCTTGCCCGCGCCTTGTATGCCGAAGTTGAAATTGGGGATTATGTTCCTGTTAAGTATTGGGCCGTTATCGCGGAAATCTTAAAGCGGGTAAAGTCGATGGACGAGTACAGGCGGCTGGCCGGTCTTTAGGTTTGTACCGTATGGTTTGTGCCGGCGCTTAGGGTGTGGATGCCGTCCATGCCGGACTTTTGTTTTTTGGGGGCGTTGCGGGGGAGCGGCGGTTTCAACGGCGGCCGCCTTTGAAACCGTTCCCCCGCTGAGGGGGTTGGCGGAAAACACGCATAGCGAAACGCCTCCGTATTACGGAGGCGTTTGGCGGCGCGGGTTTGCAGCCAAGGGGGAGGCTTCCCCCTTCAATATAAATATGATTTGGGAGGGATTCTATGGCTGACGCCATGTTGAGTGTGCCGCAAAACGGGGCGGCGCTTTTGGGGAATAAGGGGGATGTTTTTATCGGCGCGGGCGTTGTTGCCGTCGTGATGATGATGATTATTCCTATTCCCACGTTTCTTTTAGATAGTTTGATGGCGATTAACTTGATTATGGGGCTGCTTGTACTGCTGATTGTGCTGTACACGAAGAAGGCTACCGATTTTAGTGTATTCCCTACCATGTTGCTTGTGCTTACCGTGTTCGGGCTTGCTCTGAATGTGTCTTCTACCCGGCTTATTCTTTCGCAGGGTGATATGTTTGACGGCAGGATGATTCGCGCTTTTTCGACTTTCGTGGTTGGTTCCGGCGGGACTGAGGGTCTTGTTATCGGTTTTGTTATTTTTGTTGTGCTGATAGCGGTGCAGGTTGTCGTTATTACTAAGGGTTCTACCCGTATTGCCGAAGTCGCGGCGCGTTTTACGCTGGATAAGATGCCGGCAAAGCAGATGGCGGTTGAATCGGAGTTTAATTCCGGCGCTATCACGGAAGAGGAGATGAAGCGGCGTAAGGATGAGATTGAGCAGGAATCGAGTTTTTACGGCGCTATGGACGGCGCTAGTAAGTTTATTTCCGGTAATGTTAAGATTGGTATTTTTATTACGGCTGTGAATATTATTGCCGGTATAATAATCGGCACTGTTCTGCACGGCGAGCCGCTTGGTCAGGCTGTCGGCACTTATATCGCGTTCTCGATTGGTGATGGTCTTTTAAGTCAGTTTCCTAGTCTGCTTATCTCGACGGCTACCGGTATTATTGTAACGCGCTCTGTCTCGAATGGTACTTTTGCCGATGATATTTCCAGCGAGTTTACGCGGCAGCCGCGTATTTATTTGATTGGCGCGGCGGTTCTGCTTCTTTTGGCTTTTGTTCCGGGTTTTCCTTGGTATATTCTTATTCCGATGGCGGTTTTGCTGGGTTTTTTTTCGTTCCGTTTAATCCGTGATCAAAAGCGGGCGTTGCCTTCCGCGTCTGAGGCGGTTGCCGCCGCCGCCAAAAAGCAAAAGGAGGATGCGGCTGAAATTCCGCCTATTGTCCCGCTTGACCCGCTTTCTCTTGAGCTTGGTTACGGGCTTGTTCCGCTTGTTGACAAGGATAAGGGGGCGGAGCTTTTGGAGCGTGTCCAGCGGCTTCGCCGTGAGTCGGCGCTTGATTTGGGTCTTGTGATTCCTAAAATCAGGATTATCGACAATATGGCGCTGGATCCGGCTGAGTATTGTATTAAAATTAAGGGGGCGGAGCTTGGGCGCGGCAGGATTCGTATGGGGCATTATCTTTGTATAAACCCCGGCGGGGCGCGGGAGAATATTCCGGGTGAGCGGACTATAGATCCGGCGTTTGGACTGCCCGCGATTTGGGTTGACGAGGCTCATCGTGACGAGGCGGAACGCGCCGGTTATACGGTTATCGACCCGCCTTCTATCATTGCTACTCATCTTACCGAGATTATTAAATCTCATGCCGCCGAGATTTTGGGCAGGCAGGATACTCAGCGTATTCTTGACGATATTAAGAGGGATTATCCGGCGGTTGTCGAGGACGCTTTGCGGAATCTTAGTCTTGGCGAGATTCAAAAGGTTTTGCAGGCTTTGTTGTCCGAGCAGGTTTCTATTCGTAATATGGTTACGATTTTGGAAGCCCTTGCCGATTTCGCGCCTATTTCAAAGGACATTCAGTTTCTTACTGAAAAGGTACGGCAGGCTCTTGGCAGGCAGATTTGTCTGCAATATACGGACGAGGATCGCAAACTGCGTGTTCTTACTATAGACCATAAATTTGAGCAAAAAATTGTTGAAAGCGCCGTGCAGACCGCTTCCGGAAAGGTTTGCGCCATGGATCCGGCAACGCACACGGCTTGGATAAAGGGGTTGTCCGCCGCTATCGCTTCCGTACGCGCTCAGGGTTGGTCGCCGCCTATTATTCTTTGCTCCGAACAGGCTCGTTTTCTTGTAAAACAATCTACCGAGCGTGAACTGCCGGAACTGGTTGTGCTGTCCGTGCGCGAAATCACCAACGATATTGACGTTGAGCAGTTAGGCGAAATCCACATCTAGGGGGCGGCAGTCCGGCCAAGCGGCTTCTACCCCGCGTTGGGTCTGAGCCGCCGGCGGGCCTGCCAACTGCCAACGGCCAACGGCTTCCACGCCCCACGCTCGCTTTGAGCCGCCCGTAAGAGTGAGCCGCCGGCGGCTTTGCCAACGCTACTCACACACCCCTCACCCCCACGCCCCGCCCTCTGCAAGAAAAACGCCCCTTTAATCGGCGTTAATCCGCGTCATTCACGTCATTCACGTCATTCACGGATACTTAGAGGGGGGCGCTATTTCCATACTGGCGGCTCAAACCGTCCCTGCCGTTATGCGCCCCCCTCGCTTCATACCGCGCCGCCCGCAAGCGGGCTTAGGCGGTATTCCGCTACCCCCCAGCCACCCGCCAGTGGGACACTGGCGGGCCCGCCGGCGGCTTGCCGGGAAGCCGGTTTTATAGCCTGTACCCGACGGCAAGCTTTACCGGTAGTTTGCCTTTAAAATGAGAATCGTAAGAATCTTTATCGTCATCTTCGCTCTTCGTATTAAACGTGATTCCAAATCCAAACTCTCCCCGTAAATACAAATTTTCGTTTATATCGTAGTCAACGCCCGCGCCAAAAACTAAAGAAAGCGCGTCAAAAGCCTTGGCTACATCGTCAGGAAATTTTGTCCCGTCAACAGAAGCGCCAAGGGTTATTCTGTAATCAAAGCCAAAAAACGGGAAAAGGCTGAGGCTTTCGTTCAGAGAAATGGGGTACTTGCCGACTACGCCAAAGAATAAGTTGCTGGTGTCGGTGCCTTTTTCATTATCTTTGTCAGACTTTTCATTGGCAAAGATAAGCCCAAGGTTCACTTCTACATATGTAGCGTCAAAAAACACGTTTAAACCGGCGCCAAAACCGGAATAGTCGTCAGTATCTTTTTCGGTGCTTTTGTATTTTGTTGAGCCAAAAACCGGCTGTAGCATTAAACCGCCGCCGACACTCATTTCTAGATCCTGCGCGAAAAGTGCCGCGCCACACGTCATCATGCATAAAAATAATGCTAAAACTTTTTTCATGTTTTACTCCTTATGAAGATATTTTTTTCCACACTACCTCGTCCGGCGGAAACGGCGCTGAAAGTTTACGGCGTAACGCAAAAGAATAGAGCGCGAAACCGCACGGTATATGGGGTAGCGGCAAGAAAACCGCGAAGTTGTTTTGCGATCGCGTGTCGTCTTTTACCGGTGGAATGAAATATGCTGTCTGTGTGTTGTAAAAAGGAGTAAAAACCTATTTTAGAAACGGGGGGGGGGGGGGATGTTATCTGATAAAATTGATGATAAACGGCGCAATAAACCGCTTAATTCACAGCGGCATAGCCCGCCGCGGCGCATTTTTCGCTTGATATTCATTTTCACGCTCCCGCTGTCAAAAATAGTAAAACCCAAACAAGGCTGTTTATAATTCATTTTGATAATATGCCATAAAACCGCGACTGAGTCAACGGTTAATTTGCCTATTGTTATGTCCGTTCAACAAGCCCAAACATTTTTCGATGCCGGTCGAGGAGCATTTTGCCGCCGTATCCGGTATGCGCGCCTGCGGCATCGCACTAATCGGCCACTTTCACAACCAGCACATCCCCCCGCCGACGGCCTAAGCTTAACCCGCAGGATTTGGTGAATTTGGGTTCAAAAAGTGGACTTGTTCAATAACCAACCATGTTGGCGAACAAGTCTAATATCAAACCATATTACGCAGATAACACGAATAATTGTAATAGTCCACTGATTATGCTCAGCAATTCCGGTTTCAAATATGAAAAACATCTCTAAGTTTATCAAACATACGCTTTTATACAGCGCAAGCGATTGTAGGGGTGCGAAGCAGACGCGCCGCCCCCTGCGGGGGCGGCGTGGCCGGAGCGGTAGCGGAGCCCCGAAAAGCGCGGTTTTCGCCTGCCGTAAGGCAGGTGAAAATGCGCCCAAAATGAAAAAAGAGTCTCTGATACTATGTTAAAGCCATGTAAAACCTTGAATTCTTTCGAAACCGGAATTGCTGACACAGTGGCGGCGGCCTTGACATTGAAGGCGGGAATCTGGTATAAATAAAATGTTCATGCGGCGATGGTGGAACTGGTAGACACGCCAGCTTGAGGTGCTGGTTCCGAGAGGAATGGAAGTTCAAGTCTTCTTCGCCGCAAACCGTAAAAAATAGTCTATTGAGCGGGAGATAAACCTTCCGCTCAAGTATTAAGACATTGGTTCATATATAATTCATGCAGCAATTTCAACGTACCGCCCTATCGCAGGAACAACGCCTTTCCCAAAAAATGTCCCCGCGCCTAATACAGTCCTTAAAATTGATGGAATTGCCGGCGGCGGATTTGCGGGAAAAAATAGCGGAGGAACTAGAAAAGAATCCGGCGCTGGAAATAATTGAAGACAGAGCGTTGATGTCGCTTGAAACAATGTACAAAGCGCGCAGTGAGGAAAACGATTACTTTGAGACAAGCTCCGATTCCGGGTTTTTACGCGGCGGACACGGCGAGGCCGCCTCTGACGAAAAACGGCAATTTATAGAAGGCTCATTGTCCCAGAGCGAAACCCTGCAAGACCACCTATTATGGCAGCTTAGACTGCAAACGCCTGAAAACGAACTGCGCGTCATAGGCGAAAAGCTAATACAAAACATCAATAATGACGGATTTAACCTTGAAATACCCGAAACCTTGTTCACAACGGCGGAAAACGTCAACGCGGCCATACTTGAAAAAACCCTGCAACTAGTAAGGCGGCTGGAACCTATAGGCTGCTGTACAAAAGACTACCAAGAAACGCTCTCCGTACAGGCGGAGATAGTTTATAGCGCCGAAGCCGAAAAAATAAAAGCGCTTATCCCCTGTATGCCTGAACTGGAACGCGGGAAACTACAGACAACAGCGCGTAAAATGAAGCTGCACGAAAACGAAATTGCGGAGCTGTTTGAAAAACTGAAAACACTGTCGCCGTATCCGGGAAGACAGTGGACATCCGGCGGGACGGGCAGGACACGCTTTGTTGTACCCGACATTCAGGTAACGCATAAAGACGGAGAGTTTTCAATCATCCTAAACGATGAAGAAATCCCCGTATTAGGGATACAGCCGTTCTTTATGAAACAAGCGGATAAGATACAGGAAAGATCAGAACGTGATTTTATACGCGAAAAACTAAAAGAAGCCCGCTGGTTCATACAATCAATTAACCGCCGAAACCATACCTTGCTACGGGTAACACGCGCCATATTGGAGTACCAGCGTTCTTTTTTTATGAACGGTCCCAAACATCTGTCCCCATTAACGTTGCGGGACATCGCCTGCGAACTGGAAATCCATGAAACAACCGTTTCGCGGGCGGTGAACGGAAAATATATACAAACGGAATGGGGCATATTTGAAATCCGGCATTTTTTCAGCAACTCAATCTGCGGGGCAGGTTCATCAGGCTCACGTTATTCACAAGAAGGCGTAAAAGAGATGATACGTGAAATAATTCAGGCGGAAAACGTAAAGCAGGGACGGGAGCGGCTTTCGGACCAGGACATTGTACATCAACTCGCTAAACACGGCATAAAACTGGCCCGCCGCACCGTTTCTAAGTACAGGAATCAGCTTGAACTTGGCTCTTCGTACCAGCGGCAGACAAAAAATCAAGCAAAGGCCGCTCCCAGCCCCCGCCGCCAGATCTTGCGTCAAGAAAACTAAGATACAAGTCAAAAATATGTTTTTTTATCGCGGCGCGGGTTTCAGCCGGAATAGACTCGCATTTAATAAAAAGAGCGTTGGTAAAATCCATAGCTTCGCTCACAGGAAACAACTGCTCATCGTAGCAAGTCATTGCGTAAAGGGCGGCGGCGATGCAATTTATGCTGTGCTGTTTAACAAAAAGAATAGATTCCGTTATATCCAAAGCGTGGCGGCGGACATCTTCAATTTGGCCGGCGTACTCCTTTTCAACTCCCAAACAGGCTAAAACATATTTTATCTTTCTATACGTCATTATCACTACCATGACGTGCAGGGAAGGAATACACATTAAATGGGGGTCGAACAAATGAATTGAGACAAAACCCGGCTTCCCCAAATATAACGGACGGCGGGTTGTAGAAAGGTTGCGCTTGTAAATAAGACCCGCAAACGAATACAGTTCGCCGATACCCCGCACGAAACTATTGATGTACGGGTCCGCGGCTTTACCAAAAGTTTTTGCGAGAAATGCCTGAGTACGAATCCAGAAAGGCGAAAAATCCATATAAATATTTATCCATGATGGAGTAAACGGAATCTTATCATCCAAAGGATGGTCTACCCATGAAATCTTTGCCTTTTTAGGAAAAAGCCGCGCCCGGTACTGCAAATAAAAAAAATTGTAAATGATAGATTTTATCATTGCAAAATGTTCAGGCCAAAACGGACGGCGCATCAGCGCGAACATAGAACCGATAAAACCACGTTTTAGAATAGATGCCATTAATTAATAGATTCCATTATAACGTATCAGGAGAATCCAGCGGCGCGGGAAGCTGCATACTCGTTTCAAAATAACCGGAAAGACGTTTTTTTACACTAATATCCAGCAATGCGTAACCTTCTTCTTCACTTAGACGAAAACCGCGTATAAAAACAGGGTCTTGGGCGGAAAGACCGGCTTCGTCAGCAATAGAGCCGCGCACAATTTTTTTTATAAGATAGGATGGGGTGAGCGTATTGCCGACTCCGCTCTGAAGTATAATGCCAAAAAGCGGCGCTGCCATACGCTCGCGGCTGTCAAGTTTTGCGGCTTCGGCAAGAGGCAGCGCGGGACGCTCTACGCTTTGCATGATACGGCGGCAGCCGTCGCTTGTTTCTATTGCCACAAGCTCTCCCGGACGGTTTTGAAACAGACTATCTTGCAGAGCGATAATAATATCGCTCTGCTGCTGCCACGCTTTTTCAGAGTCGGCAGACTGGCCGTTCAAACTTTTTATGTACACGCCGTCCGGCACATGAAGATCCGCGGCGGGAGTCAACGGCGCTACATATATAATCTCCGCGCCCCCTGAATTTTCAGCGAGACTAAGACCAAGCCACGGACGCTTTGCTTTGCCGCCCTTAATCATAGCGGGAAGCGCGGCGGCCAGACGTTCCGCCGGAACCGCAAAATTAAGCCCCTGAAACTGCTCTATACCCGCAAAAACTATGCCGACAAGCCGTCCTTCAGTATCAATTACGGGACCGCCTGAATTACCGTGGTTTACGGCGGCGTCAATCTGAATAACGTCCCCTATCTGCAAAAGACGGCGGCCTGTGGCGGAGACAATCCCCATAGTAACTGTTTTTTCAAGACCTACAGGAGAACCTATAGCAAGAACTCTGTCGCCAACCTGAGGTTCCACCCTATCCACGACTGAAAACACGTAAGAACTCTTGTATTCCGTTTTGATAAGGGCAAGGTCAAGCGCTTTATCCCAGCCTATGACCTTTGCCGGTATACGAGGACTTGCGGCATCTCCCAGTCTGATATACATACGCGAGTAACCCTCGTAACCGGGGTCAACCTCACTTGAAATTACATGATAGTTTGTTATCAAAAGACCGGAAGCGTCTACAAAAAAAGCGCTGCCAAGCACACGGTCATTAAATCCCCGCCCTTTTTCAACTTTTATGCCCCTGTCAACCAGAACGGTAGCGACACCCTTAATCATATCCGCGGGGCTATCGCGGCCCTCGGCATAGGAACGGAGTTCCGGCGGCACGGAAGCATTTAATTTAACGGCAAGATTTAGAAAATAGACAGCCGTCCGGCGCTGCCGCGCCTTTACCGCACGTTCAAGGAACAAAACCGCGTCCGTCCCGCTTAGAGCGCCGTACTGCTCGGCGCGTACCGCGGTCAAAAACGCCGCCAAATTGTTGTTTTCGGCAAGATATTCTTTCGCTTCCGCTAAAAAGTAAGCCCCGTTAGGCGGTACGCCGTTTGGCCCGTTTTCAAGGGTTACGCCAAGAGCCGCAAGAGAGCGTTCAAGAGACGCCGCGTCATCCCAGCGTTTTTCCTCGACCGCCTTAGCCTGCAATTTAATCAGATTGTTTACCGCCTGCTCCCTCAACCTGCTAATCACGCCTTCATCCAAAGCGCCGCCTTTGGATGCGCCGCTTTTGGGAATGTCGCCTTTGGAAATGCCGCCGCTTCCTTCGGAAGTTCTTCCTTCTTCGGGAGTCCCGCCCTCTTCAGGAACGCCGCCGCTTTTGAAAACAGCGCTTTCACCGCTCCCGCCGCCGGAGGAAGAAGAAGTGTCCGGCGCGCCGCTTGAAACCGCTGAAGAGCCGCCGTACACCGCCTCATACATTCCGATAAGATGAATAGCCTTAGCCGGATTGGTGTCTACCATTTCTTCAATTTCTTCTATACGAAAATCACGAGCCGGACGCGGCGGTTTTAGACGCTGTTTGGCAATCCGCTCCGAGAGGCAGGACGAAAAGAGAATAATTATTAGGGTTATAGCAAAAAAATTATTGCGTTTCACGGTATTCAACAAAACCGTCTCCATCCCAGTCACTTTCAATAAGATTAATTTCAGCGCCCGCCGTCCGCGAAAAACGACGGACGGTTTCCAAACGCCCGTCAAGGTCCAAATCTATACGCTGTAGAACCGGACTCCCGTTTTCGTAGCTTGTTTCCGCCGCCAAGCGTCCGTCAAGATACTCTTTCGCGGAAAAAACAACGCCGTTCTTACATTCTATACGTTCAACGCCGCCCGCAAAATCCCTGCCGGGACGCTCAATAAGATAAGCGTAATTCAACGATAAATACCTATTAAAACCGCCGTCCGGCATACCGGCTTCCGGCAGTAATATACCGCCCGTACCCCCCAGAGTTTCAAAGCTCACGGCAGGATAATTGAACTCCATAGGACGGAAAAAATAGCGCGTCTCTCCTAAAACCGCCTCGCTAAGCGCGGGATACACCCCCCAAACTATGGAAGCCGTCCCGTCACCGGTATCCGCAATTTCCGCGCTCACAGGCCACCCGCCTTCAAAAACTATGGACAGTTCATTCACGCCGTCTTGATCCGCATCCCGCGAATAGGAAACAAGAGAGCCGGAATTATATTCGGCGCGGGAATCTATTACCCCGTCATCGTTAGAGTCTCCGGTAATAACGCCCGAAAACGACAAAAGCCTGCCACTCATCATATCCCTTGCCGCGTCCGTACGCAACAGTTCCCAGACCGAAAACAGAACGGCGCTGTCCAAGTTGTTATTAGCGAATAACTCGTTAATCGCCGTCTCCTCGTCTATCAGTCCGGTTTCAAGACTTACCGGCAGAGCCTCAAGCATGAGTTTTTGACGCTCGGAAAAACCGCCGGACTGTCCGGCGGATTGGTCTGAACGCCATACGGAAAGAAGACGGCGGGCCTCCGCCGTATCGCTTATAAAAGGAGCGGCAAAACGGATGAGAGAGGGTTCAACTTTTAACAGCGCCGGAAGCCGTTTAAGCGCAAGGTCAACAAGAGCGCGGCTTCTATCATCTGAGGGAACGGTTTTTCTTAACTCACGGCTGAACAAAATACGCGGAAAAACGGGACTGTACGGGTAACGGTCAAACGCCTGCGCCACAGCCGCGTTAAAAGCCGCCTCGTTAGGCAGATACCGCAAAGCCCTAATCCGCAGTTCCGCGCCGCGCTCATCCTGCTCATCCTCTCCCAACGTTGAAAGCGCTTCCAAAGCCTCGTCATACAAACAAAGTTGTATCAAAATCTCCGCTTCCAGCAGACGAGCGTCCCGCCCGGAGTATAAGTCCCAGCGTTTGGTGGCAATGGCAAGCCGAAGCGCCGTCAAAACCTCGCTAAGCGGGCGGGACAATTCCTTTTTTACAACGGCAAGCAAATATGAAAGGTCGGAAGAAACCGGCGCGTAATCGGAAGCGCGGATTAAAGATGCTTCCGCCTGTGAAAAGCGTCCGTCACGAAACGCCGCCTGAGCCCAATCAAAATAACGTTTAGCGATTAAATCCTCGCCCGTTTCGCGTACATCATCATCAGCGCCGCCTAAGTCTTCGTAAAAAGCTCCGGTGTCGCCGGCGCGCGGCGCAAGTTCTTGCGCCGCCAACGATACAACCCCCAATGGCATAATTGCCAACGGCATAATTGCTGCCGGCGCTTGTGTTGCCTCTGCCGCCGTCCGGAACAAGACATCCTCCAGCGGAGCGGACAGCAAAAACACGGCGGCGAGCGAAGACAGACAAACAAAAAACTGGCGCGAAGCTAAAATCATGTATTTACGCCTTGCAAACCTCGATACCCGGAAGTTTTTTACCCTCTAAAAGCTCCAGCGAAGCGCCGCCGCCTGTAGAAACATGGCTCATTTTATCCGCAAGACCGAATTTATTCACTGCGGCGACAGAATCTCCGCCCCCTACAATTGTAGTACAATTCTTAGACGTGGCGGCGGCAACGATTTTGGCAAGCTCCTCAGTTCCTTTCGAGAATGCGTCAAACTCAAACACTCCTACCGGCCCATTCCAAACTATGGTTCTTGCCCCCTCAAGCGTTTTTTTGTAAAGCTCTATGGTTTTAGGACCTACATCCAATCCCATAAGATTATCCGGCAGGTCTACGCCGTCCACATATATAGGTTTAGCCGCCGCGTCAAAAGATTCCGCCGCCACCTGATCCACCGGCAGCACAATTTTTACCCCCACCTTTTCCGCTTCGGCAAGAATTTCCTTTGCCGTACCAATCTGGTCATCTTCAACAAGCGATTTACCGGTCTTATGCCCCTGCGCCTTCAGGAAGGTGTAAGCCATGCCGCCGCCGATAATCAACGCGCTTGCCGTTTTTAACAAACTTTTCAGCACGGCAATCTTTGACGAAACCTTTGCGCCGCCGATTATCGCCACAAGCGGTTTTTGAGGGTTTGTAACGACAGGTTCAAGATAATTTACCTCTTTTTCCATTAAAAAACCCGCGACAGCAGGTATAAATTTCGCTATAGTCGCCGTTGAAGCGTGGTCGCGGTGCGCCGAGCCGAAAGCGTCGTTCACAAAAATATCGCCGTAAGAAGCAAGCTCTTTGGCCAGTTTTTCACGTTCCGCAGGGTCTTTCGAGGTCTCCTCTTTGTGAAACCGCGTGTTTTCCAGCATTATCACAGAACCGTCCGGCTGGGAGTCTATAAACGCCTTTTTGCCGTAGCAGCCGTCTTCTCCCGCAAAAATTACCGGCTTCCCTAAAAGCTTCGCCAAGTATTCGGCGACCGGCCTCATGCGGCATTTACCATTAATAAAGGCCGTCTCGTCAAAACTTTTTCCGGATTTTTCCGCCTTTTCACGCGCCGCCTTAGCGTCTTTCACGGGGTCTCCCAAATGGCTCATCAATGTAAGCGATTTTACACCCTGGTCCAGAATATATTTTATGGTCGGCAATGCCGCTTTAATCCGTGTCCCGTCCTGAACAACGCCGTCTTTCATTGGCACGTTAAAATCAACACGCATGATTACACGCTTGCCGCGCAAATCCACCGACTTTACTGTTTTAAGCATGAGTTTACTCCTATTATTTTTAAGATATGCCGGCTAAATACCGCCGCTATATTACTTTATCGTATAAAAAAATAAAAATTCTAGCCAGTCAGCGCCCGCCGGCAGGCAGACAGCCGCTTTCCTGCCCCGCGTTCAGTATTAGAACAGCCTCAACTAACGAGGATATATGCTTAAATTTGATTGCTAAAAATTCGGGCGCATTCCCGGCGCTTCGCGCCGGGAACCGGGCTTTTCGGGGCTGCGCTGACGCTCCGGCCACGCCGCCCCTGCGGGGCGCCGTGTCTGCTCCGCACCCCTACAATCCCTTGCGCAAATCAAAGCGCTTTTGCGGTTTGATTTGCGGCATCTTCAATTATTGTCGTAATATATATTGTCAGTACCCGCATTCGTTGTATTGCCGCTGACTTGCCCGGAGCCGCCAAACGCGTGGTCCTTAAAAAACACGCCGCCGCCACTGTTGGCCGCCGTATTGCCGCTGATTTCCCCGCCGTTCATCGTAAATGTTCCGCCCTCCATATACACACCGCCATGTTCATTGTATTGCAGTGTTACCCCGCCGTTCATAATAACTTTGCCTGTGCCGCCAGTCTTGATAAGAGCTTCGTTCACGGGGGATAATTCGCCGCCGTCAATTGCCGGCGAATTATCCCCCCCCCCCCTCCAGCGCAAGTACGCTGCCGTCAATTATCAAGGGCTTGCTGCCGTTCCCCAGCGTAAGCGTACTGTTGTCCTGCACCGCAAACATGGCTGTTGTAAAAGCGTCTTTGCGCGTAATGCTACCGGTACTAAAGTTATTCCCCGTCAAAAGCGTTATGTTCTTGTTCTTAATTTCTGATGAGGTGTTCCAGGCGTTCTATTTGAACGTCTTCATCGCTTGAGGTTTTTTCTAATTCTTCAATTAATGGTTTGTTCCAAACCTCGCATTGTGTCAAAAAGACGGCGCAAAGAACCGCAATCAACGCTGTTTTTCTTATTTTCGTAAAGCCACCTCTGCTTTTTATATTGCGCTTGTTCAAAAATCTCGAATTTCCGCTTGAAACGGCTTATAAACTCCCCCATACCTTAGCCGGCAGTCAACCGGATTATCGGGCGAATCAATTTTTCTCCTACATTTCAGTCAATCACCGGAATTGCCCGCCCGGCAATTCCGGTTTCGGATATGTAAGCTCAACGCGCTGAAAGCGCGTTGAGCCGCGCAAGCGATTGAAGCGGAATTAAACAGGACGGCGTTTTACGCCGTCCTGTTTAATTGGAGCGGAAAGCGCGGTTTTTGCGCCGCTTTAGCGGCGTGAAAATGCGCCCAAAATGAAAAAAGTGTTAATAGGGGTTTGAAATCATATCGAATCTTGAATGGGCTTATTCTCCAACCTGATTGTTTGCCGCCTAAACCTTTGCAAAACGCGCTGTATTTTGCGTTTTTAAGCGGAAGCTGGCCAAGTTATGATTGGCTTGCGAAAACTGAAGTTTCCGAACCGCTCTAATGTCATCTAAACCGCACATTTTGCTTTGTACTTGACAAATATCATTGAAACCATATAGTTAAACTATTATATTATAAAAAGGTTTTGGGGACTTATGTATGATTGAAGCGGCGGAATTGGCGACTAAACTTTCAGGCGACGATGCCGCTGGACAAGATCTGGAATATGATCCTTTGTATCTGGCTATGGACTCTTTGGCGGTAGCGGTGCCGGACAGTTTCATGGGTGATTCAAAAATTGAAGGGCGTGGTCCGGACTGGAAAAATCTTAGTAAAAATTGTCTTGACTTGTGGGCGCGAACAAGGGATCTTCGTGTTGCGGTTTATCTTACGGTATCGGAGGCTGTTACCGGGGGATTGGCAGGGCTGGCGGAGGGACTGAAAGTAATTTTATTTCTAGTAAAAGAACTCTGGAGCGAATTTTACCCTCGTCTTGACCCTGACGATAATAACGATCCTTTGGAAAGACTGAATATACTATCTATGCTTTCCCCGCCCGTCGGTTCCGTAAACGATCCGGTAATGTTTATTCCCCGTTTCCGTGAAACGCGCCTTGTGCCGTCACTGCGATATACGTTGAGGGATATGCTCATCTCGATTAACGAGATTGAGGCGGCGGACGGCGGGGCTGTTGACGCCAAACTGCTTCGTGCCGAATTTATTAGTGTGCCTGCGGCTGAAATAGACGCTCAGTCTATCGCGGCTAAAGATGTAAAGTCTCTTGTATCGGAGCTTTGTAGAGAAACGGACGCAAAAATGGGCGATGGCAGTATGCTGGATATGTCCGCTCTTACACGTGATATTGACCAGATAATCAAGTTTTATGGCCAATACAGTGCGCCTGCCGCCGGCGCGGATGCACCGGAAACGGGAACAGGGCCGGATTATTCCGAACAGTCCGCCGCCTCATCCGTGCCGCATCTCGCCCTTCTTTCTTATCAGGCGAGTTCTCGGACAGAGGCATTGCTCCTTCTAAAAAAAGGCGCGGAATACTTCCGGCGGGAAGAACCTAATAGCCCGATTCCACAGCTTGTAGATCGGGCGTTGCGTTTTTCAGAAATGAGTTTTATTGATTTGATTGAAGATATAATGCCCGACGCGTTGTCGCGTGGACGTGATATACTGGGAATAAAACCAGAGACCAAAGTGTAATTTTTAGGGAGGATAAGTTTATGGCAACAGAAAGCAGCCAAAAGTTTATCGCGAAAAATAGGGCTCCCCGCGTACAGATAGAGTATGAGGTTGAACAGAACGGGGCCGGGAAAAAAATCGAGCTTCCATTTGTTATGGGAGTACTGTCGGATCTTTCAGGCAAACCTGAAGAGCCGTTGCCGCGTGTGGACGACAGGCAGATGCTTGAGTTCACCAGTGAAAATTTTGACGACCGGCTTAAAGCTATTAAACCGCGTGTGGCTTTTTCTGTGCCTAACGTATTGTCCGGCGAAGGTAATATTTCAATTGATATGACGTTTGAGAGCATGGCGGATTTTTCACCCGGCGCGGTTACATCCAAAGTGGACGGGTTGAAGCAATTAATGGAAGCGCGGGGGCAGCTTGCAAACCTGCTTTCATATATGGACGGTAAACAGGGCGCGGATGATTTATTGAACAAAATACTTAAAGACCCGGCGTTGCTTGCGGCCTTATCCAAGAAGGCAAAAGAAGAAGCAGCCCCAAAAGAGGGCGGGGCGGCGGAATCTGAGGCAGCCGTAAAAGAGGAAGCCAAATAGGAGGTGTTATGTCGGATGCTGTGGAAAAACAGGCGGAACAGAAAGATCCGCTAAACCCGGAAACCCTCGAAATGTCCGATTTCGAGGCGTTGTTGAATCAGGAATTTAAGCCTAAATCGGAAGAGGCAACTACGGCGGTACACGGGGCTGTAAAAACTCTTGTGAATCAAGCTCTGGAAAACGCTTCTCTGATTTCAAATGATACGGTAAAGACAATAGAGGGGATCATCGCCGAACTTGATAAAAAACTTTCAGCGCAAGTAAACTTGATTATTCATCATCCGGAATTCTCTAAACTGGAAGGGGCGTGGCGCGGGCTGGACTATCTTGTAAGTAATACTGCCACAAGCGACCGTCTTAAAATCAGAGTTATGAATATTTCTAAAACGGAACTGGGTAAGACAATCAAGCGTTTTAAGGGAACGGCATGGGATCAAAGCCCGCTATTTAAGAGAGTGTATGAGGAAGAGTACGGCACTGCCGGCGGTGAGCCTTACGGCGCATTGATTGGGGATTACTATTTTAATCAGACTCCTCCCGATATGGAGGTTTTGAAGGGGCTGGGACAGATTGCTTCAGCTTCGCATATGCCGTTCATATCAGCCGCTGATCCTACTATTATGAACCTCGATTCGTGGCAGGATCTTGCAAATCCGCGTGATATTACAAAGATTTTCTCAACGCCTGAGTATGCGACATGGCGTTCTTTCAGAGATTCTGACGACAGTCGTTATGTTGCGCTCGTGATGCCGCGTGTATTGAGCCGCACGCCTTATGGGGCAAGGAGTAATCCTGTTGAGGAATTCGATTTTGAAGAAGATACGGGAGCAGGGGACAGCAACAAATACAACTGGATGAACGCCGCCTACGCTATGGGGGTTAATATCAACAGAGCGTTTGCTAATTGCGGCTGGTGCGCCAATATACGCGGCGTTGAGTCTGGCGGTATGGTTGAGGGCTTGCCAACATACACGTTCCCGACAGATGACGGCGGTATCGCTATGAAATGCCCGACTGAAATTGCCATAACCGACAGGCGGGAGGCGGAGTTGTCAAAAAACGGATTTCTGCCACTAATTCACTGGAAAAACACTGATTACGCGGTGTTTTTGGGAGGGCAGACGGTAAACCGTCCTCAGGAATTCGATTCGGCTGACGCTACGGCCAATGCCGCGCTTTCAGCCAGACTCCCGTACATTTTCGCGGTTAGCCGCTTTGCCCACTATTTAAAATGCATGGTTCGGGACAAGATTGGTTCGTTCAAGGAAAAAGAGGATATGCAGGTATGGCTTTCAAACTGGATAGCGGGATATGTTACCGGAGATCCAAACGCATCGGACGAAATAAAGGCAAAGTATCCACTGGCGGAAGCAAAGGTTGAAGTGGATTCGGTTGAAGGTCAGCCCGGATACTACGCGGCGCGTTTTTATCTGAGGCCCCATTATCAGCTTGAAGGTCTTACAGCTTCGTTGCGTCTTGTGACCAAAGTTCCTAACGGAGGCAAGTAAGCGGTTTTGGGGATTTACCTCAAACAGAGCGAAAGTGTAACCTTTATCTGTTTGAAGGTTTTTTATACTTGTAATACACCATGATGGAGGTTAAATTATGGCAAGTGTTTATTTTTTACAGTTAGATGGAATTGAGGGGCAGGCTGCCGACAAAGCGCATGATAAATGGCTTGAGCTTGTTTCATTCTCTCATGGGGGGACGCAGAACGTCTCTATTCAGCGCAGCGGCGATGTAGCGGGGCGGGGAGAATTTTTCCCGTTTAAATTTACCCACGCGGTAGATAAGGCTACGCCAAAGCTTCAGCTTTACTGCATGAACGGTAATAAAATAGCTAAGGCTGTTTTTTCTTACTGCCGTGTGATAGGAGGAGCGCAAACTTCCGTGTACGAAGTTACAATGGAAAATGTTCGTGTTTCAAAGGCTGAAATAAAAACCATTGACACTAGCACTACGGATAATCCTCTTACCCGCCAGCCGGTCGAAGATGTGGAATTGGTGGCCGGAAAAATGACATGGAAGGTTACTCCAATTAAGCCCGACGGTTCAAAAGACGGCGCTATTGAGGCGTCTTACGACCAGATAGCTAACGAATAGCCTGTTCGGATTCCGCCGTTCCATGAATTATGGAACGGCGGAGTTTTAGGGTATAATCATGGAAAGCGGCGGCATACGCGATGATATCAGAAAAGAAGACGCTAGGTATAAACCTTATGTGCTTAGACGCCTGGTTGATACGGAACCATATGAAAAAACCGAGCGTGTTCAAAATGTAATAACTGAAAAACAAGTAAAAGATGATATTTTTAGAAATATTGAAATGCTTTTCTATTCCCGTTCCCACCCGTCTCTTAAAGAATTTAAAGATTATGAAGATGTAGCAAATTCCGTTCTGGGTTACGGTATATATGATTATTGCGGGAAGGTCTGTACTAGCGCGGATCGCGAGGAGCTTGTTGAACAAATAAAAAAACAACTGCGGATTTTTGAACCGCGTTTGGCCCCGGATTCAATTAAGGTTGAATTTGGCAGCATCGAGTCATCAATGCGTTCTATGCTGGAACTTCGTATCAGCGGACTTATTGTGGTTGGTCAGGTTAATGAGGAGGTACTATTTATCTCCCGTCTTGATTTAGAAACGGGAAATGCCACTTTAACGAATGTTGGTTGAATTTTAATTTAAGGATAGAGATGGACCTTTTAGATTATTATCGTGATAATCTTGCGTATATACGAAATTTGGCCGTTGAATTTGCCGCGGAATTTCCAAAAATTGCCGGGCGTTTGAGTTTGGGGGATTTTGAATGTGAGGATCCGTACATTGAGCGTCTGCTTGAGGGAACCGCTTTTTTATCCGCCCGTGTTGAAAAAAAACTTGATGACAGCTATAAAAATTTTTTAGAATCCGTGTTGAATTCTATAGCGCCTTCCTCCCTGTATCCAATTCCGTCGGGCGCTGTACTAGAGCTTCATTTAAATTATAACAATGACAATGTGAGAAAGGGTTGTCGTCTTGATGCCGGCACGTTGCTGGATACGGCCATACCGACTATCAATACCCCATGCCGCTTTTCAACATTGGAAGATGTTCCCATAGTTCCTATTACTGTTACCGGCTCGGAGTATATAACGCGCAGTCTTTCTGATTTTGAAATCAATGAACGGCAAGGGCTTGCCGGACTACATATAAAATTCTCCGCTGTTGATGAAATTATACCCGCTTCAATAGATATGCTTTCTTTTTATATCAACCTTTCCGACGGGGACGCTTCTATGCTGCTGCGCCAGATCTTGCATGAAACTATAGGCGTCTATGCTCGTACCGGTAACAACCCGTTCAAAAAACTCTCCGGTGTGGTTTTTGATATGCCGCTCGCTTCCGGCGGAAATCTTTTGTTCGAGAAAATGAGAAGTAATGCTTACGGGCTTAAACTGTTACAAAATTTTTTGGCCTATCCCGCATTTTTTAAGTTTTTTAGCATAAAAAATATTGAAAACGCATTTTTGCCTCCGTCAAAAACAGCCGAGATGCTTTTTGTCTTTAACCGTCGCGAATCTTCGCTGGTTTCCTTAAAAGAAGGCTCTTTACGCTTGAACTGCGCGCCGGCGATAAATCTTTTTGAGAAAAGAGCGGAACGTGTTACTCTGGAACGTGAGGCCTATGAATTTCATGTGTCTCCAGATAAAGCCGCGCCGCATGATTATGAAGTGGTAAACATACGCAGTATTGAATTTTTTAGTGAACAAAACGAAACGCTTTTTTTTGCTGATAATTTTTACGATGATAATCCTTTTCTTAGAAAGACCGTACGGAATTTTTTTAGCCAGCACCGCCGAAAGAGGCTTGTAAATCCTAAAACAGTGCGGCGCAGTTCTTACGACGGCGCGGAAATGTTTGTTTCGTTTTCAGCGCAGGATAAAAAACTTGACAGTGTTTACCAGTTTGCCGCGGAAACTGTCTGCACCAACCGGGATTTGCCGCTTCTCGTGCAGGCAGGGGCAACCCTAAACTCCCATAGCCCGTTACTTACGGGAGCCTCTTTTTTAACCCACCCCACGAGGCCGGATTATTCTTTGATGGAACAGAAAGGGATTTCCGGTTTTTCAAAGTTGAGTCATATCATTTTTAACCTTTCAGCAATGTTTTGGCAAAACGGCCAATTCCCGCTGGAAGCCTTGCGAGCGCTTATCGCTTCCTACCACGTACGAAGCATACGTTCCGGCGAGGAGATGGAACGTATGTTGGAAGGGATAACCGCGCTGGAGCAGGAAGTTACGTCTTTTCGTTTTGTAAAAAACGGGTCTGTTTTTTTTGAAAGGGGATGGCGGGTAAAGTTTACGCTGAACGAAAGTTCATTTGCGGGTATTGGCTGGTACATCTTTGGAAAGATTGTGTCCGAGTTGCTAAAATCTTTCACATCGATTAATTCACTGTTAGAGATTCATTTTTTAACGAAACAATCGGGGCTTATAGCGGTATGGAAGACATTAGAATATTAGTAAAAAAGTTAAGCCATAATCTCCGTCAAAAAAATTCCGCCCCGGATTTTTGGGGCTTTGTGCGGAAACTGGAAAACAGTGGAAAAGGGAAGCCTCGTTTAGGTTATGCCAAAAACCCCGCTGATGAAAATGTGCGTTTTGGGCAGACTCCTTTTTTTCACTTGCCGGCAAGCGATATTGCTGAGATTCATGAAAGTGATATACCCGGAGTTGACGCGATGGTTTTTACCTATTTTTTGGGGCTACTTGGGATTAACGGCCCCATGCCGCTGGAATTTACCGCCTATGTTTATCAGCGTTCATACAACCATTATGACCACACATGGCGGCGTTTCCTCGACATTATACACCACCGTATGCACGTTTTCTATTACCGCGCTTTTGCCCAAAATGAGCAAAGCATCAGCTTTGACCGTCCAAACGACGATCCGCTCACAAATATAGTAAAAAGCCTTAACGGACTGCCGCCGGAGATTGATTATGGCGTTGACACCGAAAGAATTGCTCTTTCATACGCTTCAACCTTTTCTTTTACGGCAAGAAACAGCAGCGGGCTTGAGGAAATATTGCGTAAACTGCTGAAAACTCGTGTGAAAGTAAAAGATTTTGTTGTAGCTTCTTATGACATATCTCCAGATGACTATGCCATACTAGGCAATCCTAAAACGGCTATTCTGGGTGTGAGCTTGCAGATAGGCCGTACATATTTGAGCGCCACTCATCAATTTGAAATAGTGATAGGGCCGGTCAGCTTTGATATGCTTCCCGGATATAAGTTCCGTTCATGGCTGGCTACGATAAAAGCCTTATCACTGATACGAAATATTGTAAATCTGTATCTCGACAGGCCGCTTGATTACAGCATTGTTGTAAAACTTGTAAAAGGCTCAATGCTTCCTGTCATAATTTTTTCTAAAAACAACCCTCAATGTTGTCAGCTTGGATATAACTGCTGGATAGGCAGTATCGACAGGGAGTTGGAATTTAGAATAAATGCTTCAAGGCTTAAGCGGATGAAGCTATAAAAGGAGAACGTATGGGTAAGTTGAAAAGAATACAGCTTTTTTCAAAACTTGATGAAAAGGCTTACAAATCACTTGAAAGCGCGACTATTTTGTGTAAAGCGCGGGGTAATCCCTACGTTGAGCTTTCGCATTGGGTAAACCAAATACTGTTGTCGGAAAACACGGACTGGAATGAAATTACGCGCTTTTTTGACTTGGATGACGCCAAACTTTCGAAGGATATGATTGCCGCGATGGATGCTTTGCCACGCGGAGCATCCTCAATTTCCGACTTTTCCAACACGATAGAGTTGGTCATTAAGGAAGCGTGGATGACGGCTTCACTGGTGTTTTCGGAGGCCGCGATACGAACCGGACATATCTTGATTGCGTTAAAACAGACTCCGGAATTTGCGCGGCAGCTTCACGAGATGAGCGGCGAGTTTATCAAAATAAACGGCGATATTTTGCTTGAACAGTTTGGAGTTATCGTCAAAAATTCGGCTGAGGTTTCTGTATACGCCGCCTCCGGGAAGGGCGGAGCTACCGGACAACCGGCGGCTTTGATGAACAACGCTTCCACGGGGAGCGCCGAGGCTCTAAGACTGTATACTTCGGACATGACGGCAGCGGCATCTGCCGGTAAATCCGACCCCGTTACCGGACGGGATGCCGAGATTCGCAAGATAATCGACATACTGCTCCGCCGCCGCCAGAACAACCCGATACTAACCGGAGATTCGGGTGTCGGCAAGACGGCTGTGGTGAACGGCTTTGCCCAGCGGCTTGCTTCGGGGGATGTCCCCGAATGTCTGAAGGGAACGCGCCTCATGTCGCTTGACATGGGTCTATTGCAGGCGGGAGCCAGCATGAAGGGTGAGTTTGAAAATCGTCTTAAACAGGTCATGGAGGCGGTTAAGAATTCCGAAACGCCAGTCATTCTGTTTATTGACGAAGCGCATACTATGATAGGCGCCGGCGGGCAGGCCGGACAAAACGATGCCGCCAATTTACTTAAACCGGCGCTTGCCTGCGGTGAACTTCGTTGCATAGCCGCAACCACTTATCAGGAGTACATCAAATACTTTGAAAAAGATCCGGCGCTTACACGTCGTTTTCAAAATATCATAATTGACGAGCCGGATGATGAGAAAGCGATAGGAATGATGCGCGGCATCGCCGGCGTTCTTGAGAATCACCACAAAGTTGACATTCTTGATGAGGCTCTGGATGCGGCGGTCAAGCTTTCGCGCCGTTACATACCTGTTCGTCAACTTCCCGACAAGGCTGTGAGTGTGCTTGATACCGCCTGCGCTAAAGTCGCGTTGAGCCAAAATGCCGAGCCTGCGGAACTGGAATACTGCCGCCGTAGAATTGAGGCGCTTCAACTGGAGATTGATATACTCAAACGTGAAGAATCAGGCGGGCTTGAGCATACTGAAAAAATCACCTTACTTGAGGATGAAGTAAAACATGAACAGGAAAAGAAGAATGAACTGGAAAAGCGTCTTGAAACTGAAAAAAAGTTTGCAGCCGAAATCATCAAATTAAAGGAAGATGCCAGAGCGGGTAAAGACGTGCGGCAAGAAATGGAAGAAAAACGAAAGACCCTTCGGGAGGCGCAGGGGGAATCCCCGCTCGTGTTCCCGCAAGTTGACAGCCAGACTGTTTCCTCCGTCATATCCGAATGGACGGGAATACCACTTGGCCGTATGGTTACCAATGAGATTGAATCGATACTAAGCCTTGACAAAGAATTGCAAAAGCGGGTAATAGGGCAGGATCACGGACTTTCAATGATTTCAAAGCGAATAACCACCGCCCGCGCCTCGCTGTCTGACCCCAATAAGCCGATAGCGGTCATCATGCTGGCCGGTCCTTCCGGCACGGGCAAGACGGAAACAGCGCTTTCGCTTGCCGAACAAATATACGGCAGCGAGGAGAATATCATCACTATCAATATGAGCGAATTTCAGGAGGCGCACACGGTTTCCACACTGAAAGGAGCGCCCCCCGGATACGTTGGTTACGGCGAAGGCGGAGTCCTTACGGAAGCGGTGCGCCGCAAGCCGTACAGCGTACTGCTTTTAGACGAAGTTGAAAAAGCGCACCCGGACGTGCATGAAATATTCTTTCAAGTTTTTGACAAAGGGCAGATGGAAGACGGTTCAGGACGGCTGGTAAATTTCAGGAACACTATAATAATTTTGACTACCAATGTCGGAGATTCCGTGATTGCGAATCTTTGCGCGGACGAAAACAATTTGCCGGACCCGGCGATACTGGAAGAGGCTATAAGGCCGGCCATGATGCGTGTTTTTCCGGCGGCGCTGCTGGGACGTTTGCAAATCGTACCTTACTACCCGCTTGGGAAAAAGGTTCTTTATTCGATTATTGACCTTAAGCTTAGCAGGATAGTGAAACGTGTGGCCGAAGTTTACAAAGCAAAACTAGAGGTAACGGACGCTGTAAGGGACGAAATAATCCGCCGCTGCGATAACGCCGCTTCGGGGGCAAGATTAATAGATGCCGTAATAAACAATAGCATACTGCCGGAGATAAGCGCCAAGTTCTTGTATAATATAATGAAAAAAAGGATACTTATGAAAGTTTTAATAGATGTAAAAGAAAAAAAATTCACGTACGCTTTTGAAAGCAAGGAGGATGAATAATGCCTACGCCTATAGCTACAATAGCTAATTTAACTGTTACCGGAGACGTAATACTCGGACCCGGAGGTTTTACCACACTGGTCAAAGGGTTGCCCGTAGCCTGCATGGGGGATTTGGTATGCGGACCCATGTGTATTACCGGCGCAATCACTATGACAACGGCTATAAACAAATTGGTAAAAGGCCGGCCAACGGCAAATCTTGGCAGCTTGGTTATGGGTATTTCTCCTTTGGGTTTTCCCATATCTACCGCAGTGATGATTTGTCCAAATATAAATAGAATTGTATAGCTTATGAATGAAAAGACAAAAACACTGGAAATGCGGCTGGCCGGCGGGGAATTTACCGACCTGTATCCATGGGATTTGAAACTGGAAGAAGGTTTTTCCCGGCTTTACAGAGGAGAGCTTACCGCGCTTTCGGATAAAAAACATACGATGGAGGAACTTTCCGGCATTGTTGACAAAGGAATTTCTGTAGTTATAAGAGAAAAACTGCTCGACATGAAAACGGATAGAACCCGCTATCTTCACGGAATCGTTACGGCGGTAAAATGTCTAGGTGTATTTTGCGGCGGAACAAAATTGGACTGTTACACGTATATATTTATCATTGAGCCTGAAGCCGCCCGCCTAAAGTACACAAGGTTGAGCGCGCCGTACTACAAAATGAATCCGGCGGACATATTTGAAAGTATTTTTGCAAAATACAAAATAAAAACGCAAATAACTGAAAACTATCTTCCACGCGGGAATTTCAGCGCTAAACTTATGTTCGATCAGAATAACGTATCGGATTATGTTTTTATAGACTCGATTTCGCGGCTTTACGGTATATCACTAGTTTTGACACATCCTGTAGTCCCCGGAAGCGCGTTAGGTTCGGCGGAGCTTTACTTTTCCGCCGGTGAAAAATTTCCTGTTTCCGCCCTTGTTTATTCAGATAAACGTAAAGAACCGGACACGCTGCAATTTGACTTTTTAAGCTCCGATGATAAAGACAACATTTGGAAAATGGATAGTTTTAATATATGCTACGGAATCGGCGTTGACGGTTTTAAGTTGAACGCGATGTATCCCGCGTTAAATTACGGCTCGGATAATTGGAAACAAGGTAAAACCGATCCCGGTTGCAGGTACGCTACATACACCGGACTTTTCCATGGTTACGACGTTGATATAGAAACAAATGAAGTTGATAAAGACATTGATATGATACTCACGGCAAGGACAATCGCTTCCGGTATTGCCAAAAAACAGGTAAAAGGCGCCGCCGCAAACATTTCGCTGCGTCCGGGCGTTGCGCTGGAACTGCGTCATTTTTACGGGCAGAGAGACAGTTCCGTAAATACTGTTTTAGTTACCGGAATAAAACTGCATCACAGGGCGCGGTGGCGTTCCGATCTTGCTGTTTGGTTGGAAACTTCGGACGGAGAATTTACTGAAGTCCAGTTTGATGGAATAGATTGGGGCGAGAATGAGATAAAACGCTTTTGCCCGCAGTTGCCGTATTAAAACGGTAATTCAAGGAGTATAGATTATGGAACTGTTGGAAATGATAGTTACAGGTGAATGTACCAACTCTAACCCGTACAGGTTTCAGGCTCATAGCCCGAATGACGGCGGCAAAGTTGAATACACGGTTAATATTGTAATGCCGCTTGGCGGCGCTGAATCGGGCTTATACCGGTCGCCCAGGAAAGGCGAAACCGTACTTGTGGCAAAAGAAAGTCAAAGCAACAGCAGCACCTACTATCTTATGGGATATTTGCCCGGCACAAACCAGCCTTTTACCGCCAATGATAAAAACAAAGTTATTGATGATGATGGCGAGGTATTCAGGTATAAAAAAACCGGGGAAAACGACTCGAAAGACGGGTACTATTCGGAAATCGGCTTTTATAATAAGGCAACCTCGTGGAGAATGAATGGTGGAAACTCGGATCATCCCAAAATCGACAGGATTAATATATATTCCACCGGCGATCTGCATGAAAATTCCGCAAACCATCATAAAACCAGCGCCAAACGCTTTGAACTTTTGGTAGACTGCGCGGATGATGCCTCATCTGAAGACTCAAAAAATGAGGACGGGCAGGAAAACAAACGTTCTTTCGGAGATTACGAAGGAGATGACCCTACGCTTTATGCCGGAGACGCGCATTTGCGCGCCAAAAACCGTATTCTTATTAAGGCCGGAGCGGAAATTCGTCTTCAAGTTGGCCGTTCCGCCATCGTTATCAGCGATGACGGCATTACTATAACCTCAAAGAAAACGCAAAAAAACGTGGCTCTTCCTTGGGATACGGTTATAAATCTGACCCCGCGGGACGGCATTACAATGTTTGGCCAGAATGTAAATGTGGGGGCGGCCTACAATTTTTCTCTACGTGAAAGCTCAGGCGGAGCGGTCTCCAGCATGGGCGGGGTTATGCGGCTTTCCGCCCGTGATCTTTTGGCGCAGTCCTACTGCAAAGTTGGCTATCAGGTCAACATGGCGGACTTTATAAAGTTATATTCCGCGACGATAAAAGGCATGCAGTCCGGCGAAGGGGACGTTCCCTCTTACACATCTTTGCTGCCTAGTCTGGTACAGTGTTTTTCCAACATCAACTGGGGTTACTACTCATCCACTTCAAACTATTCCGATCCGGCGGGAGACTACGCCGCCTATTGCGGGACTATACTTCAAATTTTAAGCCTTACGTATACCAGCCTTGACCTAAGCATGAGCGATGAAATGAAACAGAACGGCGGACGGGACGCTTTTAACGCGGCGGCTCTTGCCGACCAGCAGGAGAAAATGCAAGAGATGCTGAGCTACATTGATGCCACAGGCAGCCCAGATAGAGCCGCCCACAACAGTTTTATGCATCTGACATCCTCCGCAGGCGCCGTGTTGAGCGGCTATGACAATGAGCGGCTGTCTGTAAATATTACAGACGGCAACGCTCCACTTGCGGGGCTTAACGGCAACCTTATAGCCAAGGAAACCGCACGTTTGCGGAAGGAAAATTCTGCGGAAGCAGCCATGCGCGTATTCCTTAAAGATGAAAAAGGCCGTATTGAAGAAGGAACTATTTGGGCGCTGGGAATGAACGATTATGTTCTGAATAAACTAAAGGAGTTGTAGTATGGGCGATAGTTTTACTATAGTTATAAGCACAACGGATTACATGATGTCCCGCGGAGGTTCGATTCTATTTTCCGTTAATTATGTCAAAAAAGATGAAAACCAAAATACTTTGTCGTCTGAACCTTTGTCCAACGACCAGGTAACATGGAAACTTGCCTCAAAATCAGGTATAGGCTTGAAAAGCGGTACTACAATTGCAAACGGACTGCTTAAAATAGCGTCTGATGAAACAAAAGGGACGCTTTGTGTAACGGCGACGTATAGTAACAATCAATATGAGGATGAAATAGAGATAACGGTAACCGCACCAATAGATTTTGATTCGATTGCCGCGGCGCCAGGCTGGGAAGATTATATAAACCAAAAGATAGCGCCTGCGGTAGTTACCGCGATGGCAAAAAACACGCCTGATAAAACCAAATTTTATACTGCAAGTAGCGAAGATGTATGTATTTGTAATTATTGTTGGGGGGCGTTTGATATCGAAGCTTTGGCGTTTCAAGAGACTGTTGTAATTCAAGAAGCTGTTATAGCAGGTGCAAACAACGGAATTGCCATCGCTACAAATGGAAGTGTTGGGCTTTTGTTTAATTGGCTTACTTATGATTCCAAAGTTGCCGCAGCACAGAATGGGGCATCTGGTCTTAAGATGGGTGTGTACGCTTTATTTTGTAGTTAAATCTATAATGTTGGCTAAACTCTATCTATCGGGCAAGCATTATTAAAAAAGTTACAAAAAGGGAATGATAGAATGGTTGGTACAGCTCTTATAAAGGTATATTGCGCAAGTGATACAGGTTGGCGGGGCGATTTGCGGCGGCTAATGTTGCCGTTGCGTTGCAAAAAAAATATGGCGCTCCGCCAACTTCGGCGGTGGAATTAAAAAAATATGTACTGTATAAAGACGTGCGCGTACTTAAAAATGAACCACCTAGCGGCAAGCGCGCGCTTGCGCGGCGAGGTATCTTGTAGGCGTTGACATTATTTACGTGGTTCGATCGGGTAAGGAAATTATTTAACTGTGGAGGTTTGCGGCGCAAACCCGTCTAATACCATTTTTTATTTGGCGTTG
>JAITDS010000101.1 GCA_031282435.1 Spirochaetaceae bacterium | reverse complement strand
CAACGCCAAATAAAAATGGTATTAGACCCCACAGTTAAATAATTTCCTTACAGAACGAACCACGTAAATAATTTCAACGCCTACAAGATACCTCGCGGCTTGCCGCGAGGTGGTTCATTAGAAAGCCGCTTGCTTGTGTTTACCTTCGGGGTTTTCGTTACACCTTTTATATTAGAGTTGTTCAAGAACTTCAGTTTCTGCAAGCCAAGCATGGCGGCCATGCTTGGCTTGGCCAAGTTCCGCTTAAAAAAGACTTGGGCGGCACAACCAATCGGGTTGGCGAACAAGTCCGATATCAAATTCTACAAAAATTTAACGTTGATGCCGGAAAAATCGTTGTCTATTTTTAGTTCGTCAAGAATCTGGGAAATCTGTCCCCGGTGATGGGTATTATGCGCCGTCAACTGCTGAAGCATGAACGCGAGCGGAACCGAGGCGGGATTTCCTTCGTACCAGTTTAATTCGACCGGCGCGTCAAGATCGTTTTCGCTCAGAGCCTCCGACATGGCAATATAAGCCTTATCCGCCGAATCAATCGCCGCCGCGGTTTCATTCCACTGGCTTTTGGTCAATACGCCTTTTAGCGGCTGTTGGACGGCGGCAAGAGATAAAAGCGCCTTTGACGCGGCGGCGTTACCGGAAAGTGTTTTTGTAAACATACTGCCAAAGAAAATTGTTCCGCCCAAAAGATGCCGCGCCAGCCCCGAAAGACTGCCGTAATAACTTCCGCGGTCCTTTTCCCGCTCGTCATTTGACATTTTCCCCAACGCCGCGACAACCTGCTTGTCCGCTTCGGCGTTATACTTCGCAAAAATAATATGCGTTTTAACTACTGTCATAAATTCCTCCTAATTGGACACCCCCCGTAACGTGCGCTTTGCGGCAGACCGCTACGGGTAAGGCTCAATCTTTGCTTGCAAATAAAATTTAACGCCGTCCATGAGACGGCCCCTTATTGGCGGCCCTTATTTCTTCCCTTCGTAGTTGAACGTAATACGTTGAATGGGCGAAGGCCCGTTTTTTTTCAGCGCCTCGATGTGAGCCTTTGACGGATACCCTTTGTGTTTTTCATAACCCCACGCCGGGTAAATAACGGCAAAATCACGCATAAGCGCGTCCCGCGTAGTCTTAGCCAGTATCGAAGCGGCCATAACCTCCGGTATAAGCGTGTCCGCTTTAACCAGGGCGCGGAGCGAAAAATCGCCTTCGTAAGAAAAAGCGTCCCGCTTTGGACAGGGTATATCGGGAAGACGGTTACCGTCAACAATCAACTCGAAAGAAGCCGCCTTCAGCAATTCGCTCAAAAAAGCTTCGTCCGCCTCCTCCATCAAGGCATGGAAGGCGCGGCGCATCGCGAGAAGGCTGGCCTGTAACACGTTAATCTTATCAATCTCGGAATGAGTTGCCCAGCCTATGCCCCATGCGGAGGCCCTTTCGTATATAAACGTCGCGGCTTTCTCACGCTTGCGTTCCGTCAGTTTTTTAGAATCGTTTAAAATATCACGCGGGAAATCATCCGGCAAAACAACAGCCGCCGCGCATACCGGCCCCGCCAGCGGCCCCCTGCCTGCCTCGTCAATCCCGCAAATCACTTGTTTTCACGCGCCGTCAAGACTTTCATAACGGGACGAAGTTCCTTGTCGTTTGAATAGTAATGCTCTTCTATTTCAGCTTCCGAAAGTCCCATTAGTTCATGACTCATATAATGTATCCAGTAAGTTTCATCTTTTACCGATACTTCGTGTTTGCGGCACCAGTAATCGGGATGAATCGGATACTGCGGTTCAAGGTCATAGAAGTATTTGTAATCGTGTACGGCGATTTTTAGGTCGCCGCGCGGTATGCCTTTCTCCATGATGATGTTCGCCAGATGATTCAACGTGCGCCCCGAATCAAAAATATCGTCAACAAGCAAAACCTTATCACCGCTACGCAAATATTCAGGCGCGTATGTCCAGCCGTCAACCGCAACCTTGTCCGACTTCGCCACCTCTGTATAAGAACGCGCAACCACGGCGGCATAGTAAACCGGACGCTGGCCTTTGCGGACAATCTTAAAATACTCGCTTATGACATTTCCAAGATACGCGCCGCCCCGCAATGAAACATAAATGACATCCGGCACAAAACCGTCGTTATAAATCCGGGCGGCAAGTTTTATCGCGTTGTTCCGCACCGTATCACAGCTTAAAAATTCTTTAATCATGCCGCAGTCTCGCTTTTGTACCGCATTTAGACGGCATCTGGTTTTACATCGGCCTCGTAATCAACACCGGCTACGTCAAACCCGTTAGCTTCAAGGAAATCGTGCTTAAAACCCGCCGCGTCCGTTTCCGTCATGATGTTTTCTTCCGTTACCTTGTCCAAAATTGTGGAAGCCTCCTTTTGAACGTCATCGCGCATCTCCAAATCGTCGATACGGATGCGGCCTTCAGCGTCAACCGGTATTTTTTGCGGGTTTCCGGCGGCTTCCGCTGTGTAAAGACGTTCACGAAACAGGCGGACCATCTGCTCTATACAGCCTTCGTGCAGTCCTTTTTCCTTCATGACCTTAAAAAGGCAGGAGATATACAGCGGAATTATTGGAATTACCGCGCTTGAACGGGTTACAAGAGCCTTATTTACCGATACCCATGCGTGTTTTGCGTTTTCTCCGCCGGTTTTTTTGTTTATGTCGCGGGCGGCGCGTTCCAAATCTTCTTTTGCCCGTCCTATTGTGCCGTTTTTGTAAATATCCCACGAAAGTTTAGGGCCAATGTATGTGTAAGCTATGGTTCTAAACGCGGGGGCGAGGACTCCGGCGTTCTTAAGCGCGTCTATCCACAATTCCCAGTCTTCTCCGCCCATAACCTTAATGGTAGATGCCGTCTCTTCTTCAGTTGCCGGTTCTACGCTTATTTCGGTAATTTTTCCGGTAATTATATCGAAAGTTTTACCCGAATATGTTTTGCCTACGGGTTTTATTACCGATTTGTAAGTTACGCCGTTTGACGGGTCGGTTCTTACGGGAGAGGCTAATGAATATATAACAAGGTCAATCTGGGGTGAAGGCAATCCCGCGGCTTTCGCTGTTTCCTTGACGGCTTCAACAACCGCGGCTTTTGTTTCGTTGGAAAACGCGTCCGCGTTCAGTGTTTTAGAGCAAAGTCCGGCTGCCGCGGCTTCGGCGTCAAAGCATTGGTTGTTGTACCAGCCCGGCGTACCCGGTTTGGAAGTGGTGGCGGGTTTTTCAAACGAGACGCCCACAGTGGCCGCGCCGCATCCAAAGGCTGATACTATGCGGCTTGCCAGTCCGTAACCTGTTGAACATCCTATTACAAGGACAAGGCGGGGCGCGTTGTCCGGTTTTTTGCCGCCAAATTGTTTTTTTACATAAGCTATCTGATTTTCTACCGCTTTTTCACATCCAAGCGGATGGCTGTTTATGCAGATGTTACTGCGTACCATTGGTTTTATTACCATTACTCACTCCTAGTATAAATAATATAAAATGTCCGCCGCGAGTCTGCCGGGGTTTAGTCCAAGGCTAGCGAGGTTTAGCGCAAGGCTAACGAAGTTTAGCTTCGTCTACCAGACACATCCACTCGGCTTCCGCCGCTAAATTTTCGCCGACATACAATTTTCCGGCTTGTTTTATCATTTTAGGGGATACGCGCAGGTTTTCTATCTCGCTTCTTGCCTCGTCTTCGGGGCGGACTTGGCGGCGAAACTTAACTTTATCTACGGTTCCAAGAAAAAAAAGCGCGCCTTCGCCGATTATTCCTAGTTTTCGTAGTCCCGCGCCGCCGGATTGCGCCATGGTTTCAACCAAAATCACTCCCGGCACAACGGGATACTGCGGAAAATGTCCGGCAAAAAAGAATTCTTTACTGCTGAAAATATGCCGCGCCACTATCCTAGACTCGGTAGATTCGATAATTTCATCCACAAACAAAAACGGGCTACGGTGCGGCAGTAATTTTTCAATTTCGTTATTCGTTTCCATGTTTGTATTCTGTTGAAAAACTCTTTAATTGTAAACCCCGCCCTGCCAGCGGCTTTCCCGCCCCGCCCTTTACAATCTCTCACGTACATTCGTGTAATTGTACTTTAAAGGGTGGGGCTGTTTCCGGCATGGCGGCACAAAACAGTCCGGCGGACTGTTTTGCCGTCCGGCGCTTTCAGCGCCGGACGGGCTGCGCGGCAAATGTATTTGATTTTGCGCAAGCGATTGTAGGGGTGCCGCCGCGCAGCGGCGAGCAGACACGGCGCCCCGTAGGGGCGGCGTGGCCGGAGCGGTAGCGGAGCCCCGTAAAGCGCGGTTTTCGCGCCGTTTTAGCGGCGCGAAAATGCGCCCGAATGTTTAATCCATCAACGGGTTGTATGACGGCAGCTCAAAATCATCCAATGTGGGCAGGCTTAAATCAAGCTGAGGCTCGTCTTCCGGGATATTGTTCATGTTTGCGGCGGGAAGGCGCGGTTGAACGCTTGGAAGCTGGCTTATGTCAAGCGCCGGCATCTTTAGGCCGGAAAGTATTTCCCCGTCATCGAAGGTGCTTATGCCGCCGCGCAAAGAATCAACGGCGAGGTGTGTGCGGTACTCGCTGCGGGCATCATGGTAGCTACAGTATTCGGTAGGGCGGAATTTATCGAGGAAGGTGAGTACCACATCGCCCTGGTTGCAGGCGGGTGTTAGAAGTTGTCCCGATTTAGCGCAGACCCGTATGTCTACAACTCCGCTTTCGGGCCGTTTAAACTCTCTTGCGGGGAGGCCGCGGTGGACTTCGCGCATAAAACTTCCCCATATAGGGCCTGCCAGAGTCGCGCCTGTCAACGTGAGGCCTAGTGAATTTCCGGGTTTATCAAAGCCAAACCAGATAGCGGTTGTATAATATGGCGTAAAACCTACTGTCCAAGCGTCAGACCAGTTCTGCGTAGTACCGGTTTTGCCTGCCGCCGCTATGTGAAAACGCTCGCCTTTGTCATTTAGGAACACAAATTTAGCGCCTTGTCCGCCCAAAGTCCCGATTTCTACCGTCTTTTTAAGGAGGCCGGTCATAACATAGGCGTTTTGCGGGCTTATGAGTTGTGCCGCGCTGCCTTTTTGTCTCTGTTTTAGCCGGATTTCCCGTTCGTTGTCAAAAATAACCGTGCCGTTGCGATTTTCTATGTAGCGTATGGCCATAGGTACCACTTCGCGCCCTTCGTTGGCAAACACGGCAAAAGCCCGCGCCATCTGTATGGGGGCAATCGAGATGGTGCCTAAGCCTATGGGGTACAGATGCGGGAAGGTACGGCGTTTTATATTTGGGTCGCTTATTCCCAAGAGTAACGCGGCGCGGTCTATCGCGGTATCAAAGCCTATTGTATCCAGAATTTTAAGCGAAGGGACGTTCATGGACTGGGCAAGCGCGTCATACAATAGTACCTGACCTTTCCATTCTCCTCTAAAATTGAGCGGGATGTAGGGTGTGCCGTCCTCGTTGTGGAATACTACCGGTACGTCATAGATCATTGAGGAGGGCGTGAATTTTCCGCTGTCTATAGCCGCCGAATAGTAAAGGGGTTTAAAACTTGAACCGGGCATGACGTGTCCTTGCGTCGCCCGTATAAGCTGGTTGTTTTCATCATATTTTGAACCGCCTATTAGCGCCTTGATATAGCCGGTTTCGTTTTCAATAAGAATTAGCGCTCCTTCAACAACGCTTTCTTCCGTGCTTGCTTTTAGTTCAATAAAGCCCGCGTTGGATATATCTTTCATCCCGTCAAGTCCGAAAGCGAGCGCGGCTAAGTCTATAACCGGATTTACCATTTTGGTATAACGGTTCAAAGCGCGGGTCTGGTTGCGTTCTTGAGACGTGCCTCGTAGTATGTTTACGTCAAAGGCAATCGAAAGGAGGTCTACTATCGGGATGTACATACGCTCGGCGCGTACAAGGCGGTTGCCGGACGAGACGCGGTACTCTTTGTTGGCGCGGGTTATTCCTTCCAACATATATCTTTGAGCCGCGTCTTGAAAGTTTAAATCGAGCGTCGTGTATACCGTGTAGCCGTCACGGTAATAATCCATTGTCTTGTACATCATTCCGTCGAGTTCGCGGCGTACGTATTCGCTGAACCAGGGGGCCTTGTCATCGCGGTTATAATAAGCGGCTTGCGAAACTCGTGTATAGTCGTAACTTTCCCAGTATTCGTCAAAGGAGGCGTCCGCGTCGGCTTTTGTCGTATATCCAAGCTCAACCATGCGGTTAAGTACGCTGAGTTGTCTGTCCATCGCGGTGTTCGGGTTGTCGAGGGGGTTGTATTTCGCGGGACTTGATAGTTGTATTACTAGTATCGCGGCTTCGGCAAGGCTTATGTCTTTGGCGCTGTGTCCAAAAAAGTATTTGCTGGCGGCTTCTACGCCGTAAACTCCGGGTCCCATATACATATAATTCAGGTAGATTTCTAGGATTTCGTTTTTTGTGTAGCGTCGTTCCATTTGAAGCGCCCACCATAGTTCACGGACTTTGCGGGAGATTTTTCGCTCGGAACGGTCGGTGTACAATGTTCCCGCTACTTGTTGTGTTATTGTCGAGCCGCCGCCTAGGTTCTGTCCGGTTACAAGTCCGTACGCGGCACGGGCTATGCCGCGTATGCTGAAGCCTTTATGTTTGTAAAAATCCGGGTCTTCGCGGGCAAGTACGGCAAAAATTAGGTGACGGGGCAGGCTGGCGAGTGATACAAGTTCTCGTTTTTCATCGGCGGAAAACTCTGTTATGAGTATGCCGTTTATATCAAGGATTTTTGTGGGCAGCGCGGGCGCGAATTCTTGGAAGTTTTCCTGATTCATTATGTTTACTGTCTCGGCCATGGCTATTCCAAGCGCCGTACCGATTCCGGCTACAGAAATAATGGTGAAAACGCCTAAAACATATACGAATCCGGGTATTCCGCTCCTCTTTTTCATACTATTAGAATAGAAAAATCCGCCGCCCTATGTCAACGGCGGACTGCGGCTTTTCAGGGATTGAAGCGAAAAGCGCGGTTTTGCCTGCCTGCGGCAGGTAAAACCGCGCCCAATCTTTTCAACCTTTTCCTTAACAAAAGTCTCCAAAAACATTATAATCATATATAATTTGAACTCATTTTATAGACGCTTTGCACATATACTATTCTGCCTTATGGTTTTGCCGCTTTTCAGCATTGCGGCCCAAGAGACAGAGCAGGAGACGGAGCAGGAAGCGCCTGTCTCTGAAGCCGAGCTTGACGGTGAAGCGCGGGAGGAAGTGAACGGTGAAGACGGGCAGGCGCAAGTAAGTCCGTTAAAACGCTGGTTTGCCGGAACAACTTTTTCTTTCGGCGGTTCCGTGCTGATTTTTCAGGAAGATTACGGGTTAGAGGCCGCTCCAATACCGGTTTTGCCCGTCCCTTCTTTTGCGTTTACTTTTCCGCCGTTTGGCAATGACTTTATTGGCGGCGCGTTTGAAACTACGCTGGATATGTATTTTACCCACTACAAGTATTCTTATGTATTGGACAGGCCTGTTCCTGCCGAGATAGAAAACAGGTCAGCTTTTGTATTTGGGCCAATTTTTGCGCTTCAAATGCAGGTTTTTTTGAAGATCAATATATTTAGAATACGATTGAATGTCGGAATCGCGGGAGATTTTCGCATAACGCTGCTTGCCGAAGACCTGAACGAGGCCGACCTTGAGGACGCACAAAAGCAAACTGAAGACATAGCGGCCTTTTTTAGCAAAGACGGACGCTGGTTGTTCCCTGTAGCGGGCTTGGGCTTAGATATACGGCTTACGCCGCGTTGGCGAGCCGGTTTTGATTTTCGCGTTTGGGCGCCAATAGATTTTAGCGGCGCGGACGAACAATTTTTAGGCTGGCGCTTTGGGCTTGGTTTTCGCGTGTTCGGCGCAAATAATTCTTTTTGATTCTCTGTTATAACGCTTCCGTTTTTTATAAAAACAGGCAAAAATACGCCGGAATACGGGTGCGTTTAGCGGGCGACCCGCCAGCGGAGCGGCCAGCCGCCAGCGGAGCGGCCAGCCGCCAGCGGAGCGGCCAGCCGCCAGCGGAGCGGCCAGCCGCCAGCGGAGCGGCCAGCCGCCAGCGGAGCGGCCAGCCGC
>JAITDS010000096.1 GCA_031282435.1 Spirochaetaceae bacterium | reverse complement strand
AGACACGGCGCCCCCTGCGGGGGCGATGTGGCCGGAGCGCGAAAGCGCGTAGCCCCGAAAAGCGCGGTTTTCACGCCGCTTTAGCGGCGTGAAAATGCGCCCAAAAATGAAAAAAGAGTCTCTGACACACAATCCGCGGACGATTAAAGTGCGGTTTTATCCGCCTAAAAGTTCGTATGCGTCCGCTATTTCTGTAATAAGCGAGTTGTCGGAAAGTCCTGTTATTTCGGCTATAAGAGCCTTTATGCCGTTTATATCACGTCCGCTTCTCATGCTTTCAAGCCTTACGCTTTCCGGGTCATGCGCGTCCGTATGCGCCAGCACAATAGCGCTTGTTCCGATAAGTGTCGGGTACGGCAGACCGCGTTCCTTTAACTCGCGAACCGGACGGATAAACCGCTCGTTAAAGCCTAGTTTTCTTATAGGATCACGCGCCACACGAGAGCAAGTGTCCGGATTGTTAGGATTTTCAAAACGGCTGATTATTTTTTCTATGTAAGCCTCGTGCGCCGCCTTGTCAAAAGCCCACTTAGCGATTAATAGACTGCCCGTCTCGCCGAGTATTTGACGCAGACGGCGAAGAATTTCCGTATCCGCCACAGCCTCTTCTATTGTTTTATGGCCGCGCCGCATACCCGCATAAGCCACAGTCGCGTGGCCGGTATTTACCGAAAAAAGTTTCCGCTCTATGTAAGGTTCGAGATTTTCGACATAGACCACCCCGTCCAGCGTAACATTTACAAGCTTTCTATCTTTTTCCGAGACAATCCATTCTTTGAAAGGTTCAACTGTAACCGCAAGCGGGTCTTCATGATGTTGAATAGGGACTATGCGGTCTACCGCCGCGTCCGGAAAGCCGATGCAATTCCTAACATAATCCCGCGACTCGGCGGCAAGATGTTTTTGCGTCTCAGCTTTCAAAAAACTGCTGCCGCCTATCATGTTTTCGCAGGCTATAATATCGAGCGGCGCGTCAGGATTCTTTTCCTTCCGCGCCTCAAGCCCCTGCGCGATGAGTTTGGCAATGTGCGGCAAAACACCCGGCCCTATGGCGGTGGTAACAATATCCGCTTTCACTATAGCGTCTATAACTTTGCCGCCGTCCGTTTTGCTGTTTATGCCGTCAACGCCCGTTACCGTCAGATAATCCTTCGTCTTACCGGCCAATTCAATTTCGTAAGAACCGCGCTCATGCAAGGCGTTAATTATAGTTTCGTTTATGTCTACAAAATCAATATGAAAACCGTTCCGGAATAAAACCTCGCCAATAAAACCGCGCCCTATATTTCCGGCGCCAAAATGTACAGCGTTTCGTCCACTCATATTTAATCTTCCGGCTTGCCTTCGCCGCAAAAAATATCATAGACGGCCTTGCGGTTTTTCTTGTCTATGAGTTTCATAACATCATCTTCATCTTCAATGTTGTCTACGACGTTTCCAAGTATATTCAAATGTTCCTCACCCTGCGCCGCTATGCCGATGACAATATGCACAGGCTTACCGTGCCAATCTATAGCCTGCGGGTAAATAAGAACCACAATACCGGTACGAATTACGTTTTTTTTATACTCTTTCTCGCCGTGCGGTATAGCGATAAAGTTTCCTATTCCACAGCTAAACGCATGATCCCGGGCAAGCATACCTTCCACATAAAGCGGTTCCGCGTAACCGTTTTCAACGAGCATTTTACCGCAGCGGACTATCGCTTCGTCGCTCGTTTCCTTAGGCAAATCAAGAATAATATTCTCAATTTTAAGAATTTCTTTTGAATCCGGCATATAAAACTCCTAGTTTTTTAAAGTTTCTTTACAAAATTGAATAAGATATTCAGATATCTCATTTTCCAATAGAGCGCGTGTCTGTTCAAGGTCTCCCCTGTGAACAGCGCCAAGAAATACCTCGTTTTCAACAAGCGCGGCGCTCACTATCCCCATTACTTCATTCAAGCCGCCTGAGGCCGGCTTAAAGCCCGAATTGCCGGAAACGCCCCCCTCCCCCCCGTTGTCCGGCAGCAACATCAGCATACCGCTTTTTGCCCCGCTAAAATACCTGCCGGTAAAGCCGCCGCCATTTGGAGAGCCTGCCGGTACAAGAAGTGCAAGAACGGGCGACTTTACCCCGCTTGTCTTAGCGTGAAGCAGAACAATGGCAAGACGGTCAAGCACCTGAGACGAGACGGTTTCACGTTTAAGGAGCGCGTCTTCCACAATCCGCGCGCCCTCCTTGCCGTCACCCGCCTCGCGGGCTGCTATACGCACCATTTCATTAAAACCGCAATCATGTCTGATATATATCCGCCTTAAACCGTTAAGCAGCGTCTTTACTTCATTCAGTAAAACGGCGGCCTTTTCCACTCGTTCAGCCAAAGGCGAGCGGGATACGGACACATATTCCGTTTTTTTTACAAACGCGTGCCTGTCTATCATCCGCCGTATATTTTCATGATCTTCATCGGTTAAAAAAGAATTAACCACAACAACCGGCTTATCAATACTAAAAGCCTTGTCCAACGGCATCAACGAAATCAAAAAATCATAAGCGTCAAAAGATCCGCAGGCGTAATCACTTAAATCTATCTCCAACTCATCTTTGTAACGCTGCCTAATCTGGGAAGCAAGCATATAAGAAACGCCTATACCGCCGGCGCAAAGAATACAAACACGAAGCATACGTTTTCTGGTATTTTGCGCTTCAAGATTGAACAGTACGGCGTAAAAATGCATCGCTATCAACGATGTCTCGCTTGCCGGCACAGGATGCCCCAGTCGTTCTTCAATCACTGTCAATGCCCTCAGACTTTTCTTAAATAAATCGGGATATTTTTCGGCAATTTCATCATGCATAGGATTTGGCAATTCCAAGCGTTGCTCCAGTCTGTCCAGCGCGGCCCATAGATGAAGACTCAATCCGTTCAAAAGGCGTTCATTCAGTTTAAGATTTGGAGCAAGCTCCGGGTCAAAACGGTCTATCATCTCGTGTACCAAACTCAAAATATATACGTAATCGCGTGTTTCCGTTGGGTTGAACGGGTTGTGCAGCATGGCGCGGCAGGTTTTAAGCTGACGGGCTATAGCGAAACGCTCCGCCTGCGGCAGGTTAAAAGAAAAGCGTTCCTCTATCTTGCGGGCTATAAAATCCGACAACTTGTAAAGATACGCCCCGCCCTGAGGCGGTGAGGCGGATTCAAGACGGCGGCCTTTTTCTATTCGTTCTATGCTGACAACAAGAAAAAGTGCCAGCATATCTCTGGAATCAGATGTCATCCAGTCAAGCGGCCCTGCGAGCGGCCCCGCGAACAATTCGGCCACACCGCTTTTCACCTCCGGCGGAGGATACCCCAGCGCCCCCAGATAAGGCAGATTTCCCATACGCCCGTCCTGAGCGAGACGGCAGACAAGAGCGGCGCGAATATCCGCCTCTCCGCCTGAATAGCACACTCCAAGACCGGGGCGGCGAATAATTTTAATAGAACGTCCCGCCAGCCACAATTCAAGCTCGTCAAGATCATTGCTTATTGTCGCCTCGCTGCTTCCAAGCGTATAGGCAAAATAGAACAGTTTATGGATATTGTTATCGTCAAACAATTCAACAAGAAGCCCAAGCAGACGCTCCCGTTTGTTCCCCGGCAGAGCGGGACATTCTTTTCGAAGCGCCGCCGCAAAACATTCCCGCGCCGCCGCCGTCCCGCGCAGTTCAAGTCCTATTCCCGGAACGGAAACGAGTGTGATATCATACGGCGCAAGAATGTTTTCCACATTTTTAAGATCACGAAACAAAGTGCGGCGGCTGCACCCCAGTTCCTCCGCAAGATCTCCCGCGCAGAGCGGCGCGTCTTTTATAAGCAAAAGCTCTAAAATCCGCGCAAGACGAGGCGAAACGGCCTGTCCCGCGCTTTTTTCACGGGCAAGAGATATGTACGGGGGAGGGGGCGCGGCCTCCACTATAAATTTTCCTTCAGAAAAGCGAGCGCGTCATTCACAGCGGCCTCTTCATCCTCGCCTTCCGCCCTTACAACAATAGTTTCGTTTACCTTTACCCGCATCTTCATTATGGCGAACAACTTTCTTGCGTCCACGGATTTATCGCCGCGGTTTATGGTTATCGCGCTTGAATATTTTTTCATTCTTTCTACAAACTCTCCCGCGGGTCTTGCGTGAATCCCGTCAGGATCAACAATTGTATACGTTATCTCATGCATAAATTAACCTTTTAATTCCTTTATAAGAATATCGTATTCGGGCGCGTTAAGAAAATCGCTTATAGCCACAATACGAGCCTTTGAATTTGCCGCCGCCGCGCGTTCTTGCAGTTCTTTATGGCATACGATTATACCGGCATCGGCAGGAACCTCGCTTACCGGCGAATGAGCAACCGTTATATCCGTCAAACCCGCAGCCTGTAATTTCTTTCTTAATTTGGTAGCGCCCATCGCGCTGGAACCCATACCGGCATCGCAGGCAAACACAATCTTTTTAACCGGAGCGTAAGACGAAGCGCTGCCGGAAGAACCTTTGGACTCGGCTTTCATTGTGCGTGTAGATGCCTGCGCCGCCTCTAAACTTGCGTCATCTTTGCCCGCTACTTTCAGCAAAATCATCGACAACAGGAAACTTACCGCGCAGCCTACCAGTATAGCGGCGCAGTTTGCAAAGTAAGCGCCGCGGGGTGTCATCATAAGCTCGGCGAATATGGAACCCGGAGACGCGGGGGCAATGAGGCCGCCGCCCAGTATACTCAACGTGAACACGGCGCAAAAACCGCCGCCCATCATGGCGAGTATCAGAATAGGATTCATCAACACATACGGGAAATATATCTCGTGAATACCGCCAAGGAAGTGAATTATGGCCGCGCCCGGAGCGCTGGATTTTGCGTTTCCTTTACCGGCAAGGCAGTACGCAAGCAACAGTCCTAAACCCGGACCGGGGTTTGATTCTATCATAAAATAAATAGAACGCCCCACCTCCATTGATTGCTGAGTTCCAAGCGGGGTAAAAACACCATGATTTATAGCGTTATTGAGGAACAGCACTTTGGCCGGTTCAACAAGAATTGACGCAAACGGCAGCATTTTATGGTCAACAAGCCAGCCTACACCAGCGCCGAGCGCGTTAGTAGCGCTTTCGGCAAGCGGCCCTATGCCAAGATAGCAAATAACCGAAAGTATACCGCCGATAATTCCCGCCGAAAAATTGTTTATAAGCATCTCAAAACCGGCAGGAATTTTATCACTAACAGCCTCGTCAAACTTTTTAATGCACCATCCGCCAAGCGGACCGGCTAACATAGCGCCAATGAACATCGGGATACTCGCTCCCATAATCACGCCTATAGTAGCGATAGCTCCCACAACACCACCGCGTACCCCGTTTATCATACTGCCGCCCGTGTATCCGATTAACAGCGGAAGCAGATAAGAGAGCATCGGCCCCACCATATTTCCCAACTTCTCATTTGGTATCCACCCCGTAGGAATAAACAGGGCTGTGATTAAACCCCACGCAATAAACGCGCCAAGATTCGGCATCACCATCGCGCTCAATGCGCGCCCAACTTTTTGAACAGCTTGCTTCATTTTTAAACTCCTTTCCTTTCAACATAAATGTATGACCATAAGTCATTCAGCGCCGGCAAGAGCACCTTATACTAATTATAGGAAAAGCGCGGCGGTATATACAACAAAAAGACATACAACTTTGGCACAGAGCGGCAAGTGTCAAATTTCCAGCCGCCCAGCGGCTACAAGTCGGCTAAGCTTGACCTATATATTTTCCACTTTTTCTAAAACGATGGTATAATGAACGAATATTTGGGGGATCTTATGAGCTGGAGGGGAAAGTTTTAATGTGGCGGAAGAATTCGCCGGTGTGGATTTCAGGCAATGTGCTAAACTTGTTATAACTATTCAGCGGAGGGGTGGGGCTAAGATCTCGGGCCCTATCGGAACCCCCCCCCCCCCCCCCCCCCACACACCGGAGTGCCCCGGCGCCCCGGACCCCCGACCACCCAAC
>JAITDS010000060.1 GCA_031282435.1 Spirochaetaceae bacterium | reverse complement strand
CCGGCCACATCGCCCCCGCAGGGGGCGCCGTGTCTTGCTTCGCAACCCCTACAATCGCTTGCGCTATCTAAAAGCGTCTTTCGCGGTAAAAGTTGACGCTGATTTTCGTTTTGAAATCGTAATTTCTGACAGGCACAGGACATCGGCGTTTACTCTGTAAACAAAGCCCGATACAGGAAATCTTCACTAAGGGTCGTACGCGTCATCCGGCGTTTTGCGCTGACACGCTTCTTTCCAATCGCCGTTTTCTTTAGCCGGTACAACCTCGTTCCCTTAGTATCTTCAGGTTGAGCGCCTCATTCCCGCTCCTTACCCGACATTCGTCTTCCACAAACATTATGTCCGGCATCCAATGCGGCTGCTTTTCTATCGGCCAGTGTCCGCGGATGTATTTTTAAAACTCCTCCGCTCCAAAGTCCCCGCTCGATATATATTGGACTTGTTCAATAGAGTTGCTCGGAAACCTCAAGTTTCCGCAAGCCATGCATGGCGGCCATGCTTGGCTTGGCCAAGTTCCGCTTAAAAAAGACTTGGGCGGCAACCAATAAGGTTAGCGAACAGTCCAATATACGGGTATAAATCATGTCCATTCAGACAAGTCTTTTTTTGAGACCCGCCATGTTAAATTTGGCTTGGAATTTTTCCAGTCGCAGTAGCGGCAAAACGGTATAGGTTTTCTTAGAAAATCAAATATTTCGTTAATGTTGGACACTTTGTATATATCAATAGAATCATCACCGGTCAGCGCTATGTCAAGATTAAAATGCTTATTAAAAGAATCTATATTAACCGGTATAAAACAAACATAAAGCCTGCCCTTATATAAATTAACACAGTCGGTCGCTAGAAAACAGCGTATAAATGAATCAACGGGGTCTTGTTGTCCGCTTATGTCAAGTTTGAGCGCATCCATCTTTTTTTCAACTTTATCAGTTTCGCTATAGTAAGTTAATTTTATTCCATATTTTTGGGCGGTTGAGCGTATCGTGTCTATATCAAGGCGTATAGGATATTTTGTTATTCTTATTTCAATATTATTTTCTTTGCAGCTATTCCAAAAACTTTCAGGCTGCTTTAACAACAACGTACCGTTTGTTATAATAAAAATATTTCCAATGTTTTCTTGCGGCAGCCAGTCAAAATATTTTCTGGCAGATTCAAGAAAATCCGCAAGTTCGGGGTGCAGCAGTGGTTCTCCTCCTGAAATCGAAAAATTTTTTATCCTTCGATTAGTTAATTCTGAAATACGCCGTATATCTTTTTTAAATACGTCAATATCGTAATAAGATTCTTCGGCTACCGGAGAAAACGCGTAACAATACGCGCAGTTCAAGTTGCAGTGTTTAGTTATTGCGACATTAAAACTTAAAATACCTCGTTTTCTGAATCTTTTTACAGACGCTATATAATGGTAAAAGCTCTGTAAATTTTTATATAAGCGGCTTTCAGGGTTGATAATTTTTCTAAAAAACTGGCGGAAAATAATTCTAAAATCCATTATGCCTCCTACGGACGGAGACAGAATTCACCTGTTTTTTTGAAGTAAAATATATATGATCGCAACGGCGGAATATTAGACGGGGTACGCGGACCTTTGGCCGCGTTACGGCGCTAAAACCGGTATTTAAGGACTCTTCACGGGGGGGGGGGGGGGATGTTATTTCATTTTACACGCGGCGGACAGTGTTTTTAAAACATTTTACGGCACGGCCCCCGGCAGGGAAATAAAAAAATCCGTTTAGGTGTTTTTTATAAACCATCCTCGCCCCAAGAAGCGGTGTATTAAACCACACTTGCGAATAAGTATTCATTGTAGATAGAGTGTATCACAAAATGCGGGCTTTGTGTCAATAACTTACAGCGAAATTCAGCGCAATTCCGGTTTTAACATGAAAAACCGCAAAACCTATACGTTATTTTACAAAGCATTAAAAACATGATAAGCTACCGTATGGACGAGGGGAAAACGGTTATTACCGGTCATGGGTAATGTTCCGAGCTTATTATTATAAATGAGGATATACTAGAGTTGTTCGGAAACTTCAGTTTCCGCAAGCCAAGCATGGCTTGGCCAACTTCCGCTTGAAAACGCAAAATGCCGCACATTTTGCAAGGACTTGGATGACAACCAACCGGGTTGGCGAACAAGTCCACTATACTGAAACGTTTACAAGCGGGTAGCTATGGTAACAGTGGCATTAAAATGCCCGTTTTTCGGGAGCTATGTTTGCTACAATAATTCTAGGGCATTACCAAAAAGAGCCGTCAAACAGACGGTTGACGAGCAATGAGACAGGCGTTTTCATAAACATGGAAACTTGGAGGAAAAATTGACAGATACGGAAGGCTTATTAAAAGAATGTGACGCGGTTTTGGACGGGCATTTTTTACTATCGTCCGGCAGACATTCGGGGCGCTACTTTCAGTGCGCCCGGCTGATGCAATACCCGGACAAGGCCGCGCTCGCGCTCGCCCCGGTCGCTGAAGCGATACGGGAAAATATACAACGCGGCGTGTTTAAGGTTGACGCTATTGTAGGGCCGGCCATGGGCGGTATAATCGTGGCCTACGAGTTGGGCCGCCAGACGGGTATTCCGGCTTTTTTTACGGAACGTGACACTTCCGGCAAAATGACGTTGCGGCGCGGTTTTGAGGTTTTCTCCGGTATGAATATACTGGTCGCGGAAGACGTGGTAACAACCGGAAAATCCGCCGCCGAATGTGCCGCCGCGCTGAAAGAACACGGCGCTAAAATAATCGCTCAAGCCTGCGTCGTAGACCGCCGCGTGGACCGGTCGTCCGCTGTCCCATTTTTTGCCGCCGCGACAATTCCCGCCGTTGACTGGGATGCCGCCGATTGTCCGCTTTGTAGACAGGGCTTACCTTTTGTTAAACCCGGTTCAAGGCCGCCGGCGGCTTGATTTAACACGGGTTCTATAGAAAGGTATCCGCGAATGAACGCAAACAACCGCGAATCTAGTGGACGCGCTTTTACGTTACACAACTGGAGTTTGCGCTCCGCGCAAACTCCGTAAAATCAAAAACGCTCTCGCGTTTTTAATCCGCGCAACGGGATTGTAGGGGCCCTACACATTTTTACTATGTAATTCATTATAGACACGCCTTTAAAAATAAGTCAAGCCCTTTTTAAACTTTTTTCTAAAGTTTCCCTGCAATCTTCCGATACGAGGACTTCGGCGGGGTGGGAATACCTGTCCATCATAGCGGAGCTTTTATGACCGGCCAAGCCCATAATTTGGAAATCATTTAGACCGCCCAGCCTGCTTAGGCTGACAAA
>JAITDS010000033.1 GCA_031282435.1 Spirochaetaceae bacterium | reverse complement strand
ACCCGCCGCCCGCTTATCGAACAGGTTTTTAGCGCATGGCGGCCATTCATGGCTTGCAAAAACTGTTGAACAACCCTATTAGCCTCACCTGTTTTCTACACTAGATTGTAAAAAAACTTAATGGGCAAGGCGGTGTTTTACCGGAATATGTATAGTATTTATACAAGTTCGCTTTTAACTTCCCGCGCTGAAACCGGCGGCCGGGGGGGGGGGGGTAGCGGAATACCGCCTAAGCCCGCTTGCGGGCGGCGCGGTATGCAGCGAGGGGTGCGCGTGTCGCAAGCGCTTAAGCGCTTGCTTAGGGAGTTTCTGGCGCAGGGCTACGCCCTGTTTCAGCGAAACTCCAACAATTTAGTTTATATTTGCGGCGGCAGTATGGAAACAACGCCCCCCTTTAGAAATCTTGTATGACTTCCTAGTGAGAGAGCGCCTTTTGCCTGTTGAACGCATGGCAGGAAACCGGCGGGGCGGTAGTATGACATTTGTCATGCCGGTGGAAGATTTTCTGTAAAAAGTAAAGCGCGGCGTGAGTTGGACGCATAATAATTGCGGAGGATGCTATGCAAAAGCAATTTTTTCTATTTGTGCCGTTATGCGCGGCGGCAATACTGTGGCTGTCATCGTGCGCAAACGAAACTGAAATTAACAAAGTTATGGGATCCGGCTCCGAAGCGCCCGTATTCATATCTTACCGGGCAGAATCCGGCTCTGAAATCACGTTTCAATTTTCCACGCCCGTCAAAGTAGTAAGCGCTTTCCTTGATACCGGAGAGGGTTTTGAGCCGTTCCCGGATGAGTACACCTCAAAAATATCGCTGCGTTTCCTGTCGGATCATTCCGGCGGCAGGTCGATTACCGCCGACCTTTTAGTGGAAGACGCGGAAGGGAACAGTCTTAATGTTCTTGTGCCGTTCAAGACGAGGAACGAGCGTATACCGGCGCTGGTAATCAACGAGATACGGCTTGATTATATCAACCCGTCTGTGGAGTTTATCGAACTGCGTACAAAAACAAGCGGCAATCTGGGGGCTTTGCGCCTGTTTGTGGCAAGCACAAGCATTGATGAAGCGGTGTACGAATTTCCTCCTGTGGAAGTCGCGGCGGGCGAATACATAACGCTGCATTTGCGTACGCTTGAAGGTGATAAGGCGGTTGACGAGCTTGGAAGCGAGCTTAATTTATCTAGCGCCGCGAAAAGCTCCGATACAAAGGATGACGCGCGCGACCTTTGGGTAGCCGGAGCCGTAAAGTATCTGCACACCGCCGATGTAATCTATCTAACTAATCAGGACGATATAGTTCTTGACGGGCTTGCCATAGCCAAAGATTCCGTAGACTGGGATAAAAACAAAAACCTTTCAAAAGCCGCCGAATTTTTGGCAAAACAGGGCGCGTGGCTCAGCGCGGAGGGGGATGCCGTCAAAACGCCTTCGGCGGCGGACGCGGTCAACAGTTCCAACACAACGCCGACTCGCACTCTTTGCCGTGATGAAACAAAAGCGGATGGCAATACGCTTGCCGACTGGTATACCTGCGATACAAGCGGCGCTTCTCCGGGCGGAAAAAACAGCGTTAAACGCTATACCCCAAAAGCCAAGTCTGTTTCAAAAGCCCGTTAGCACCCCCCCCCCCCCCCGCACCCCGCGCAACTCCGCGCCGCGCGCGCAAGAAGGCGGGGAAATGTGGGGGGGGGGGGGGAGTTTACGACGTGTATTCAACGGTTTCTTCGGCGGCGGAATTTTCGTTTTTATTGATGTTAAAACTTTTTAGCGCTGGTTCCGCGTCCGCTAACGATACAATTATGTAACTTAGGGAACTATCAAACGCAAGCCGTATGTCTTCTTCTGACGGGCGGGCCGGAGTCGACGGATGGCTGTGAAAATTGCCTAAAAGCGTAAGGCCGCGTTTTCGCATATCCGCTATGGCGGCGAACTGTTCTTCGCCGGACATAGAAAAATGTTCGGGACTTTCGTCAATATTTTTTAGGCAGTAAACCTCTTCAACCCGTTTATCCGCTTCGTTAATATGTCCGGCAAACAGTCCGCAGGCCTCATTCGGAAGCGCGGAGCGGCTATGCGCTATTATTTTTTCCAGAAGTTTACGCGGCAAAATAATCCGGGTACTGAGCCGCGCCGGGGTTATACGCGGCTGATTTTGCCGGTTTTGCATAGTCCGCCGCCCATAAAGTAGAGCATCTCAATTACATCATCTTCGTTCACGGTTACGGTGTCAAAATCTTCGCGTTTAAGGATTACGCCGTTTAACTGAACCGTAACATACAGAGCGTCCTGTGTTTTTAATTCTTCCAGTAATTTCGAAATGCTTATTTTACCTGAAACATTTTCGGGTTTCCCGTTCACGGTTATACGCATAATTTCCTCCTGCTATTTTTTACACTAGAGTTATACGGAAATCTCAAGTTTCCGCTTCCGCTTGAAAGCCCCCGCAAAATGCTCGCGCATTTTGCGGGGCTTTTAAGCAACCGTCCCGCCGGACAAGTCCGGCAAGTCTGCTATTTTTTACACATTTCACATTCAGGTTTGTCGTAGTCTATCAAACTGGTGATAGACGGATTTTCGCCGCACACCGCGCACGCCTTGTTTTGCGCGAGCTTAATTTTACGGAATTCCATTTTAAGCGCGTTGTATGTTAGTAGCGTCCCTGTCAAAAGGTCTCCGAGTCCAAGCAGAAATTTTAGGGTTTCGGTAGCCTGCAAACTGCCTATGACTCCTCCCATCACTCCAAGGACTCCGGCCTCGCGGCAGCTTGGCACAGCGCCGGCGGGCGGCGGGTCGTGGAACGCGCAACGGTAACACGGCCCTTGTCCGGGAACGTACGTCAAAAGTTGTCCCTGAAAACGAATGATTCCCGCGTGTGAAAATGGTTTTTTGAGCATTACGCAGGCGTCGTTTATCAAGAATTTAGCCGGAAAATTGTCGGTGCCGTCAATTACAAAATCGTAATCTTTGTCCTTTATTATATCGCCGATGTTTGCCGCCGTAACCATCTCGCGGTATGTTACAACATTCACATCGCTGTTCATCGCGTTTATTGTTTCTTGGGCTGACTTTGCTTTTTCTTTGCCTAAATCCGCCGTTGAATGGATAATCTGCCGCTGTAAATTGGACAGGTCTACCACGTCGGCATCGGCTATGCCTATTGTTCCCACGCCCGCCGCGGCTAAATACATGGCCGCCGGAGCGCCGAGTCCGCCCGCGCCTATTATCAATACTTTGCCGTTCAGCAGTTTTTGTTGTCCCTTAACGCCGACTTCTTTTAGGATTATGTGCCTCGAATAGCGCTCTAACTGCGCGTCTGTAAAGGTCATGCCAGCCCCCCCTTGATAACCAGCAGGCGGTACGTGCCGTCATCCAGTTTTTCTATTTTAGTAACTTTATGACCTTCGTCTTTAAGGCTTCGCGGTACATTTTGTACCGGCTCCCCATCGTTGAGCCGCACTTCCAAAATATCGCCGTCCGCAAGCTCTTCAAGCGCTACCTTTGTTTTAACAAAGGTTATAGGACATACAACTGTAGTAATGTCAATTCTAGCCGCAATTTTATCATCTTTCATAGTAATACTACTATATTACTACATTATTCCCTCCGTCAAGGCGGCCAGCCGCTTTCCCGCCTTGCCTTTTAGCATAACGGGGGCCGTAACTTACGAGAAATATGTTTAAATTCGATAAGCGGAATTTGGGCGCATTTTTGCCCGCTAAAAGCGGGAAAAAACCGGGCTTTTCGGGGCTATGGCCGCGCCCCCCCCCAGGGGGGCGGCGCGTCTTTGCGCTTCGCGCAAACCCCTACAATCCCGTTGCGCGGGTCAACGCGCAAAGCGCGTTGACCTTTCTGAGTTTGCGCGTAGCGCAAACTCAAGCTGTTTAAGGACCGCTTTCAGCGCTTTGATTTTACCTTCCGGCGATTTCAGCGCCGAAAGGCAAACTCGTTTGCGGAACGCAAATGATACGGGAATACAAAGAAAGCATGGCTGAGAGGGTTACTGAAACCGGAGCATGGGATACCGCATCAAGGTGTATACCGGCGTGTGATAAGCCGTATAAAGCCGGAAAAGATTAGCCTTGTTCGCCAACCCGCTTGCTTATCGGCTAAACTGCGGGTTAGCTTGAAAATTCAAGCGGAAGTTGGCCAAGCCGTGCTTGGCTTGCGGAAGCTTCAGGTTTCCGGACAACTCTATTGCTAATCTTTTCAACCTCAGATGACATACTGGCAGTATGCAATTCGTTACCATACAACGATTTATGCGTTATCCGACGTGCGCTTAATTGTGAAAAGATTAGTACAAGAGAATCGGCCTGTCTTACTGGAAATAAGCCGGCGCGCTCATGGCTTTTTATTTCATAATAGATTACTTTATAATAAACTATATTGAGAATACCGTGTATTTAGCATTAGCTTTCATCAGCTCTTTTTTAGTTCATGGCGTTCTTACGCCGTATCTCGTAATACTAATCCGCGACTACGGGTACAGTCATTCGGCTTTGGGATTATTGCTCGCTCTTTGCGAAGCAATGGCTATAACCAGTCCTTTTGTGATGGGTTTTTTTGCGGACCGTTTCAGGCAATATCGCCCGATACTGTTAATATCGTTATTTTCAAGCCTTATATGCGGCGCAATCCTCTTTTTATCGCGGAATTTAGTGTTTTGCGCGATTATTTTACCGGTTTTAGCTTTCAGTTACCGCGCTATACTGCCGCTTTTAGACGCCATAAGCACTATAAAACTTGGGAAAGAAGGTAATTACGGAAAATACAGGGCATTAGGTTCACTTACTTTTTTTGTTACGGTTCTTTTTTTACAGTATACACCGGTTTTTGTGCCGGATACCGCGTCAAATATAGCTTTTTGGGTCATAGCGGCCAGCCTTGTCTCGATTGTTTTGATGTTTATGGTTCCCGCTCAATATTTTGTCAGCTACGATAGTCCTGTCGCGCTGCCTGCCCAAAGCGCGCAAAGTATTCAAAACGAAAATGTTTCTAATGTCCGTATGCACGGGGCGGTTCAACGGCACAGCGCAAGCTATAGGCTCTGGTCGCCGCTTTTTATAATGGGTTTCTCAATTATATTTCTTAATCGTCTTGCGATGTCGCCAATAAACAACTTTTTATCGTTGTTTGTTGTTGAACATCTGAAATGGAACGCTGTCGGTCTTATGTGGGCGTTATCCAGTGGTTCGGAAATTATTTTTATTTTTATTTCCAAGCGGCTGCTCAGCCGTTTTCGGGCGCTGCCTTTGATGGCTTTTGCTACGTCTGTAATTATTCTGCGCTATATTATCATACTGCTTTTTCCTACAAATGCCGGCATCATAGTATCCCAGCTGACTCATTCCATTTGTTTCGGGGTATTTCATCCGGCCGCGGTCTCGTTCATCACGAGTTGTGTGTCTCCGGCGCAGCGCGCGCTGGGTATGTCTCTCTATCTTTCGCTGGGTACGGGTCTCCCAACCCTCATAGGCAACTTGGCGGGCGGCTTTATCGTGGAATACTCCGGTTACACAACGTTGTTCGTTTCGTTTTCACTGTTCGCCGTCTTGGGTCTGGGCTTATATCTTATCACAAGAAAATACACTCTCCGTCTCTCCATAGAAAACGGCGGTTAACCGGTCGTCCGGTTCCCATGCTGACATTACTCAATTCGTTACCGTACAACGATTTATGCGTTATCCGATGTGCGCTTAATTATGAAAAGATCAGTAACGCGGATTTAAAAATCGGGGCGGGAAAGCCGCCGGCGGACTGGCGGGGGAAGACAGCCGCGTATGCCAAGCGCCCTTTTCTTGTTGAAGGCAAGGGAGGAAAGCGGCTGGCCGCCGGCTAGGGGGTAGTGTAAGACGCGCTTGCAGAGCAAGCGTGGCTGGAACTAGGGGGGCGCGTAACGGCCGGGGCGGTTGGCGAGGCCATGCCGGAAATAGCGCCCCCCTTTATATTTTACAATATCTCGTGAGCCAACGCCCCTTTTAAAGTGAACGCAAGACAGGGAAGCCACTGGTGGCCGCCCTTTTCAAACTAAAGGCGGGGCAGGAAAGCGGCTGGCCGCCCCGCTGACGGGTACGCTGTCGTGTACAACGAAGCCTTTTTCGCCTAGTATTTCCGCCTTTACGGAAAAAACGTCTTGAAAAAAAGAGCTTGTAAAAACTTGGCGCGGATTGCCTGACGCGGCAATTACGCCATGGTTCAGCGCTATGACACGGCTTGAAAAGCGGTATGCGGTGTATAGGTCGTGGTGAATGCCAAGCACGGTGAAACGCCCGCGGGAAGCGTGTTGGGACAGCAGTTTCATCATGTCGATACGTGCCGCTATATCTAAGGCGCTCATTGCCTCGTCAAGCAGGAGGATACTACCCTCGCCGCCCGATGACGCGCCCTCTACTTGCAGCAAGGCGCGCGTGATGATGACGCGCTGTCTTTCGCCGCCCGACAACGACATGATGTTTTTTTCCGCAAAACGCCAGACCCCGGTTTCAATCATCAGTGTCCTAGCCAGTTCAATATCGGCCTCTCCGGTAAACATAAGGCGGGGACGGTGCGGATAAAGCGCCATAAGCACAAGTTCCAAGCAACTAAACGGAAAATCCGCGTTTATATCTTGGGGGACAAAACTGAGTCGCCGCGCCCGCTCAGACGGAGACATTCCGGCGATATTTCCGCCGCCAAGCAGTACGCGGCCGGAAGCGGGGGTCAGAAAACCCGCAAGTATCTGAAACAACGTGCTTTTGCCGCTGCCGTTGGGGCCTACAATCGAGATATGTTCTCCCTCCGCCGCCTCAAATGAAATATTTTCTAAAACGATTTTCATGCCCGGATAGGCGAAGCATACGTTTTCCACGCGGATAGATTTTAATTTTTCACCTGATTTTGTCTTATTTTCCATGTTATTCATTTAATAATTGAACACTCCGCCGCTTATTCCCGCGCCGCGCCGCCGCGTTTGATGAAAATATAGATGAAGAAAGGGCCGCCCAACAACGTGGTAAGCACTCCAACCGGAGTTTCCCCCGTTCCGGTAAGGCGCACGGCATCGTCAGCAAGAACAAGTAGCAGCGCGCCCGTCAACGAAGCGAGCGGCAAAAGCAGTCTATTGTCGGAACTTATGGAAAAACGCAAGATATGCGGAACTACCAGTCCGACAAATCCTATTATACCGCAGACGGAAACGGAACAGGCCGTAATTGCCGCTCCAAGCAACAGGTACAGCATACGTGAAAATTTTACATTTACGCCAAACGATTCCGCGCCCCGGCTGCCAAGACTTAGCAGGTTCAAATCCCGCGAAAATATGACGGCAAGAACGACGGCGGCGACTGTGGACGGCGCGAGTAACAGCGCGTCGTTCCATGAACGCCCTGACAGGCTGCCCATAAGCCAAAACACTATAGCGCCGACGTTTTCGCCGGATGCCATTTTTATAAAACTTATGCCTGCCTGAAGTATCGCGCTTAAAATTATCCCGGCCATTATAAGGTTGGATTTTACAAGTCCCGTACCGCGATTCGCTATGGCAATAACGGCGGCTAATGTAATGCCCGCGAATATCAGCGCCAAAAGCGGCGGGGGGAGAAAAAAACTTGCCGCCATGTTTAGAAAAATCGCCAAAGAAGCGCCAAAGGCGGCCCCGGTTGATATGCCGAGCGTGTAAGGGTCGGCAAGGGGATTCTGGAGTATGGCCTGAAATATGACGCCCGCCGCCGCAAGAGACGCTCCGGTGAACGCCGCGCATAGTATTCGCGGAAGCCGCAGGTCAAAAACTATTGACACAGCCCCGCCGCTTATCCCCCGCAGTAAATCTTCTTTGCCTAATAGTTTTCCAAGCAGGATTCGCGCCACGTCTTCGGCGGAAAGCCGCATGGCCCCAAGTCCCGCGGAAAAAAGCAGTGTTATGGGCAGTAGTACGCAAAGTAGCGCGATTATCGAATAATACATTTTACGTTTTTTAATAAACGCGCTTGGTATATTATCCGCCGTCTTCCGGTTTGTTAAATTCATCAGGGTACAAGAAGTGTGCAATAGTTTTTACTCCCTGTAAATATCTAAAAACAGGGGATGAGATTATTTTTTCGTCAATAAATAAAACTTTGCCTAAACGTATCGCTTTTATCGCGGAAAATCCGGCGCGTTTTCGCAGGTCATCTATTGACTTTGACGGATTCATCGCTCCGGTTTGAACGATATATGCGTCAATGTCTTCGGCCTGCGATAAAAGTTTTTCAGTCCCGTACGGCGCTATTGAAGAAAGCGGGTTTAAACTTTTCGCGTCCTTGGCCGCGTTAACGCCTCCGGCAATTTCTATCGCCAGGGACGGAAGGCTTTTGGGGGAGCTTGTGCGCGTCTCGCGTTCCGTAGTTTCAAAAAAAACTGTTTGCTTATTTTTTATCAGCGAAGTTTTATCTTTTATGTTTTGCAGTCCCGTGTGAAATTCATCCAATTTTTCTTCCGCGTTAGTGCCGGAAAGCATGGCCAAACGGCGTATATACTCGTCAAAATCATCAAAACTTTCAGGATACAATGAAACTACCGGTATACCGGCCTTTTCCAGAGCGGTTATGTAGGCCGGATTATGCCTGCGTATGAACGGGCGTATCAACACGAGATCGGGAGAGGCCGCGATAACGTATTCGGGGTCACCGGTATATTCAAATACGGGAATGTCTTTCGCCGCCGGCGGATAGTCGCAGGTTGAATGTCCTCCGATAAGGCTCGCGCCCGCGCCGAGTGTGAATAGATTTTCGGTGTGCGCCGAATAAAACGATATGATACGCGCAAAAGGTTTATCAAAAGTTATCGTATTTCCTTCGTCATCGGTAATACTGACGATGTTCTGATAATACTCCGGCGCGTTCACATTCTCCGGCACATTCTTAAGCGAATTCTGTCTAACGCATGACGAAAGACAGAGTACGCAGGTTAAAATGCGCAGGATTTTTTTCACTTTAACGCATCGCTTACGTGGCGGACAAATATTTGCTGTACGCCTTTGTACTGGCCAAGTCCTTTAAGGACTGTCGTAACGGTAAAACCTTTGCTCTCTAAAATGCTTTTCCACGAATCTTCCTCATCTCCCGCCATATCGTTGTTGGCATGGTCGCCCGCGACAATCATAAGTGGCAGTAATACGATGTTTTTAACGCCTAAAGCGCCGGCCTGATTGACAACATCGTCAATGCTTGGCTCGGCTTCAACGGTTCCTATCAAATAATTTGTGTAGCCCTGCGCGGCAAGTTTTCCGGCAAGAATCTCATAGTCCGCGTTGGAGTCGGCTTCCGTTCCATGTCCCATATAAGCTATGGCTGTACCGGCGGCGACATACTGTTTTGTTTCATCTGTAATTGATTTAATGAGGTTGTCGTAATCGGCATCCGATGAAAGGAGAGGTTTCCCGTAGCGTACGCTTTTAAACTTTTTTTCAAACGGTTTTACCGCGTCTAGCATTTCGTGATATTCAATCCCGTCCATCAAGTGTGTTGACTGAACTACGAGGTCCGTTACGCCGTCTTTTACAAGCTGCTGCATGGCTTCAGTTACATTGTTGATTTTTTCGCCTTCACGTCTTTTTATCACGTCAATGATTATCTGGCTTGTAAACGCGCGCCGTACTTCAAAATCGGGGTAAGCCGCCGCGAGAGCGCTCTCTATGGCGCCTATCGTCAGGGCGCGGCTATCGTTAAAACTTGTGCCAAAGCTGACTACAAGCAGGACGGGTTTTCCGGACTTCCCTTCCGGGGAACTCGCGCACGATGACAAAATACACATAATAGAAACCGCCATGAGTATGGGTTTTAAAAAACTTTTCATAAAATAAACTCCTAGTAAAAATTTTGGCGCCTTTAACGCCGTATAAAATATTTTTAAGGCTAAAAATATTAAAAATCGCGGGCATCGCGGCGGCGGGAGCGGACGAAGGACGGGAGAAGAATCGTCCTTATCTCACAGATCCGCCGCCGCTTTTTAGGCGGGCCTTGGCTGTTATAGCCTCTTGAAACAAAAAAGCCGCGGTTCATACCGCGGCTTTGTATAAATGAAGGCGTATTAAAAATACGATTTATCATTCATTTTCTCCGGTATGCGCAAAGAAAAATGAGCGCAAAGGCCGTAAATAGTATTTACACGCCTTTACTTTGGTATCCCGGCTATACGGTAACGCGCTTGCGAGGGAATTTCACCCTGCTTCCCCAAATGTCTATTAGTATAATTTAACGTTATTTTTCTGTCAATAGCGCCGTTGTAGTTTGTCAAGCCGCAATAGAAATGACCTCTTCCCCCCTTTTTTAAGCGGCATGAGAATCTGAAAGGCCCTTTTTTGGTAGTGGCAACTCCTCAACGAGGAGTGTTTTTTCTTTCCACAGGATACTTAAACTCCCGTCCGGCCTGACGCGTACGATAACCTTCTCCCCGGTCCGCGGCAAGCGCGTGTCGGTCTTGAGAATCTGAAACAGACGGCATTCAAAGCGGACTACATAATCATTAGCCACCGTCCGCTCATGTTCAAAACACAGAACCTCCCTGAGATCCGCCTCCCCCAACG
>JAITDS010000242.1 GCA_031282435.1 Spirochaetaceae bacterium | reverse complement strand
CGATGGACATTATGTGAGTACGGTAGGAAAATATGGTAATGAAGAAACAATAACGAACTACGTGAAAGCACAAGGGAAGAGACTACAAGCAACTATACAAGATAAGAGCTGACGAAAATCAACCAAGTTTATTCAACTGATTTTCAAACAATAATCTTAAAATACCCCGCGGCTCTGCCGCGGGGATTTTTTAATCGGAGACAAGTACAAGATGTGGGCGAAGTTCTGGACGTGCCGCAGGCAGAATCCGGGCGGAACCTCTCCGCTGATTGACGGAAAACTGCTGGGTTTTGCGGGAATAATTGACATAAGCACCGCGCTAACCAGCGACACGAAAGTTGGCGAAATCAAGGTGAAAGCCGGTACGGGTCCGGTTCAGAAAGGCAACGCGAATTTTAGCGCGGCCTCCCCCGCCGCCCTCACGCCGACAGCCGCCGCTACGGTGTTAAACGCGCTCGCGTTCAACGGCGTTACTTTCGGCGTGGACACGGCAACCGGACGCCTCATGGCGCAGGCTTCTGACATATCGGTAAAGTATATTCAAATATATTCCGAACTTGCCGGAGCGCTCAACTTCGGCGACTGCCGTTATAAACGCGGCTACGGTTCATACTTTTACAACGGGTTTACGGGCGACCTGAAATCCGCTACGCCGACTGAAAATTGGAACGAGGACACCACCGTTGAGAACGATAACGGATGGGGCGACAAAATCGTATATACGAGTCCGGGTAATCGGGGCACGGCTCAAATATCAATCGTTGACCGCCGCCTGTCTATCGAGATGAAGCAGATGGTTGACGGCGGCACATGGATACCGGGAACGGCAACCGAGCCGGAACAGTACAACCCGCCCGGCCCGGACGATGACCCTAACGAGCGGCGCATCGACGTTCACGTTTTTACGCACCTGTTCAGCAACAAGCAAAACACATCGGGTTCCCAGACGCACGTTGAGGAAAAAATATATATCGGTTGCGTAGGACATTCAACCGAAGCGGGCGGAGCGGGAAGCTGGACGGACGGCCAGTATGACCTTACGGCAGCCAGCTATAAAGACTTGGACGGCGTGGAGCAGAACAGCCCCCGCTCCAACTTCTATACGCGCTCACAATGGGAGGCGCTCAATATGCAGCACGGGATAGTTGTCGATAACTGGGCGGAAGCGTAAGTGTTTGAGCGGCTGATTGAAAAGATTGTAAAGGAATATCTCGACAAGCGTGTCGTACCGCCTGATAAAAAAATATACCCCGCAGGCTACAACCCGCTGCCGGTTATCAAGGGAGCGATGTTTGAATGGCTTTTCATCCCGTTTAACGGGCAGCGTATTTTGATGAAAATCCGCTACCCGAATTATACGCAGTTAGCGGCGGCGGGGTATAATTACGGACAGATACTCCTTGACAACCGGGAACAAAGGCCGCTTACGGAGGATGAAAAACAGCAAATACTGAACGCGCAGGAGTATGCGGCAAAGTGCGTTATGTGTTCGCCTACATATGAAGACTTTGAAAAGATGGTGTACAAGGAAGACAACGCCGTAATCAGGCGGCGGGCAAAGACAGCGGAGATAAAAGAAATGCTGAAATCCCCGCTGTTGACGCGGGCGCAGCGCTATGAGTTTGAGCGTGAATTAAAGGAACTTGAGTATTTCACCGGTATTTTGCTGCCGAATGACACGATGGCCGCGCTTACCCGCATAGCGCTTGGGGCTGATGTGAGCGACGTTAAAAAGTTGACGCGCGAGGCGCTGGAACAGGCGGCGTATAAGAGCGAGATATACGGAGGGCCGCCGCACGGCTACCTGTCCGGCGTGTTCACGGATGCGGATGCGGTGGAGATTGACGCGGTTTGTTTCAACATCATTCAGGATTTGAGGAAAAAGCATAAAACTAAAGCGGCACCGCCTGCGCGAAAGAAATGAAAGGGCGGTAGAATGGCGAAGAGTTTAACGCCCTGTATATGTCCATCTGACCACACGGGAAGTTTTCGGCTCAACAAAAAGGGTAAGGGTTTCATCACCGGATACGGCCCAGTAATAACAGATAAACGAGGAGACTTCATGTTTAACAGAACTTGCGGGCGGCGGTATATTGATGAGAATATCGTCAATATGCCTGCCAACGAAGGAATTAAGCGCACCGGCAAAATTAGACGAGGTTTTTTGTTCGTCAGTGTCCGGGCAGGCACCGCTTTTTTCACGCGTTTTTTTGATGAAGGAAAAGAAAGAGACGGCAAGATAAACGGAATACGCGAAAAAAAGCAAAAAAAATACAGTCGTCTGCCCCAGAACCGCCCACACACCCAGCACAAACGCGATGCCTGTTTTCAACAACGCGCCCACGATTTTCTCGGCAGACAATACCGGCTGTTTCCTTGTAGCGGTCAAATTATTCATGCTTCCAGTATTGACGCAAAAACGTAAAAAGTAAAGGAATTTATAAGATGGCGGAGACAGACGGAAGCATAGCGATTGGTATAAGCTTCAAACTCGATGAACTTAAAAAAAGTTCCGACGCGGCGTTGGCGGAAATTCAGAAACTCACCGTAAAGTTTAAGGAACAGGGTGAGAATAGTGGCAATGTCTATGTGAAAGGCTTTGGGAAAAGCACGCGACAGCTTAACAATATGCTGAATGATTTTGTCAAAAATATGGGCAACATATCGCCCCAAATGGGGCAACTAGGGGAAAAGATAGCTTCCCAGTTTTCAAAACCAATATTCGCAATACTTCCAAAATTGGCTATGGCGTTTAAGACGGCGCTGCCAATTATTGCGCTGATTGCCGGAGCTATAGCGCTTGTTACCAAAGCGGTAGGCGGGGCAGTGAAAGCGCAAAAAGAATTCAGCGATAATGTGAAATTATCGTATAAAGCACAAGCCGCGTTAGCCGATACGTTAGGAAAAGC
>JAITDS010000215.1 GCA_031282435.1 Spirochaetaceae bacterium | reverse complement strand
CCGATTTTGCCTTTCATGGGGCGTACCTCTGTAAAACAGATTTCTTTTAAATTTCCATTCTACATCAGGCCGCCTCTTATGGCGCGGGTGTCCTATTTCTTTCTGAGACTATACAGCGGCGTGTTGCGCCATAATTTTTCTAAGTGAAACGAGGCGGATGCGCCAAAATGAACCACCTCGCGGCAAGCGCGCCTAAGGTCGAAGACCGGCGTTTGCGGCGAGGTATCTTGTAGACGTTGAAATTATTTACGCGGTTCGATCGGGTAAGGAAATTATTTAACTGTGGAGGTTTGCGGCGCAAACCCATCTAATACCATTTTTTATTTGGCGTTGCCAACTCGAACCGCCCTAAAGGGCGGGGGAGCGCAGACCCCGTTGCGAATAAAGGATGAAATACTCAAAAAATATGGTCTGCCGCTTGTGCGGTTTCGGACGGATGGAAGTAACGAGCGCGGCCGTCTGCTTGAAGCCGTGTTAGCCGGCGAAACAGGCTTAAACGGACAAGATAGTTCGTCCGCAATAGATAATAGATAAAAACCGCTAAATTAGATTTGTCCGTTTGCCGTAAATGAAAAGAGTTGTTCTGAAACTTTAAGTCCCCGCTTCCGCTTAAAAGATTTGGCCGGCAAGTAAGCGGGTCGGTGAACAAATCAAAACTCTAAATTAAAACAGGATAAAAATATGGATACATTTCCCGCAATAATAATTGGCATCATTATAATAATATATGGCATTTTTGTTTATAACGGAAAACTATTATGGTTTTTAACAACGTATAAAAACAGATTAAAAAACGAGACCAATGAAAAATATAAAAAGAAAATATACAGAATATATGGTATAATACTTATAATAATAGGAATTGCGGCATTAACGATTGCTTGTATATTATTGTATAACGGAATAGTTAATACAAAAAATAATTATTTGTATTAAAAATTAGTTGTCCGGAAACTTAAATTTCCGCAAACCGGGCATGGCTTGGCCCGCTTAAAAGGCTTAGGCGGCAAGCAAGCGGGTTGGCGAACATGGCCAATTTACAAAACGGATGTCTTTGCGCCGTCAACCGGAGTTTGCGCCCCGCAAACGAATTTGCAGGTGCAAATCTTATAAAACCAAAGCGCTTTCATTTTAGCCGCAAAGCGCTTTTAGCGCGTTGCGCCGCGCAAGCGATTGTAGGGGTGCGAAGCAGACACGGCGCTTGCGGCGTGGCCGGAGCGGTAGCGGAGCCCCGAAAAGCGCGGTTTTCACCTGCGGCATCCGCCGCAGGTGAAAATGCGCCCAAAATAAAAAAAGCGCCGCTAATGCCCCGTTGAAATCATACCAAAAATTGAATATTCCCGAAACCGGAATTGCTGAACAAGTCCGATACGGGATTGACAGAAAATTATGAATTGAAATAGACTACAGAAGTAGTAAGCGGCTGTCATATAACGGTATTATCCAAGCTTCCCAAGCTTGTGACGCGGGTTCGACTCCCGTCGGCCGCTCGTGTTACATCGCTATACGGCCCCGTAGACTGCGCGCCAGCGTAAGGCGGTCGGCGTATTCAAGGTCTCCTCCTACGGGCAGGCCGGAGGCAAGCCGTGTAACCGTCAGCGGCATATCTTTTAACAGTTTCTGTAGATATAGCGCCGTAGTGTCTCCCTCAACTGTAGGATTAAGCGCGAGTATGACTTCCTGAACGCCTTCAACACGCAACCGCGCCAGAAGTGAATCTATCGCCAGATCGTCCGGCCCTACGCCGTCCAGCGGCGCGATTAGGCCGCCTAAGACGTGAAAGCGTCCCCGGTACTCACGGGATTCTTCTATCACCCGCACATCGGAAGAACGTTCCACAACACATAGCAGTGAAGTATCGCGTGTCGTGTCTACGCAAACGGGACAGGGGTCCGTTTCGGTAAAACTTCCGCAGACGGAACAGCGCCTAATGGCTTCATGCAGGCCGGAGAGTGAGGCGGCAAGATTGGCCGCGTAAGAACGCGGCGCTTCGAGTATGTAGTATGAAAGTCTCTGAGCGCTTTTTTTGCCTATACCGGGCAGACGCGATAACAAGGAGACTAAATTATCAATAGCATTCATAAACGTTCACAAAAGCGGCTTAGCTGACGAGTTAAAATTTTAAATTTGAGAAAAAGTTTTCCGGTATAACGCCGTTAAATATACTGGAAAACGCTCCCTCTTCATTTTTTACAGCTTCTCTGGACTTTTCAACCGCGGAATTGTAAGCGGCGATTATGAGGTCCTGAAGCATCTCCACGTCGCCCGCCACTTCGGGATCTATGTTGACGGCCGTCATCTCCTGCCTGCCGTTCATTTCGATTTCGACCATACCGCCGCCCGCCGAACCGGTAACCACGATGTCGCCGATTCTATTCTTGAACTCACCCATCTTGTCTTGCAGTTTTTGCGCGCTTTTCATAAGATCCAGAGAATTTATGTCCATAAAACATCCTTATACTTGGCGGTTTTCCCAAAACACGCGTAACGGCGGTTTAGGAAAACAACCTTAGATTTTAACTTTCCAAAAACCAAGCGGTTTTTGGAAAGGCTTTTTGATATGTGCGGTTTGAAAACGCCAAAAAGCGTTTTCAAACATCGTTCATTCCCTATTCCCGCCTAACGGCGAAACATTTTCATTTTACCACAGTAGCTTGAAATACTTTTTCGACCAATTTCACTTCCGGCGCGAGTATACTTTCCTGTTCCTCATCTTTCTGCCTGCTATGCTCAGGAACACCGCTTTCCCTAGCCGCTATTCTTCGTTTGAATTCACTCGCAAACGATATTTCTTTTACCCCGCTCTGAGCGTCACCGGCTGTTGGTGCGGATGTTGACGCGGCTGCCGTCTCTGCCGCCGCTTGACCGGCGGCTTTGCCGCCGTGCCGGAAATTTGCTTCCGGCGTTCCCGTAGCCTTAGTGTTAAAAATAGAGCGCACGCCTTCAATGGCGCTTCGTAAATCATCCTGCGACACCCACTTTGCCAGAGAGCAAAGCTCAGATACCGTAGTTTCAAGCTCAAAACGAGGCGAAACCGAATAGCGCACCGCACGGTGTGTTTCAAGCAAAAGTTTTACTCCATGCTCCAGACGCGGCGCGTTCAAAGTTTCTAACACTTTTGCGGAAAAACGTTCCGGCGAATATCCAAGTAAGCTTTCTTTAGTAACGCCGCTTTTTAACAGTAACATACTGCGGTAAAAACCCGCAAGATCGATGATAAACTGCTCTACGGAGACTCCGTTTTCAATTATGCCGTCAAGAAGCGTGAACGCGGTTCCGGCATCCCCGGCGGCGCAAGCCTCAGCAAGAGAGTTCAGATTGTCCAAGCCGACAAGACCAAGTTTTTCACGAATAAGCGCCGCGCTGATATGCCCTTCCGAAAATGACGCCACCTGGTCAAAAAGCGTATAAGCATCGCGCAGACTGCCCGTAGACTCGCGGGCAATCCAAAACAGGGCATCGTCTTCAGCCTTTATAGAAAGCTCTTTGCACGTCTCTTCTAGGAGTTTTTTTATCGTTTCTATCGGAATCAGCTTAAACGAAAACTGCTGGCAACGGCTTTTAATTGTCGCCGGAACTTTATGAAGCTCGGTAGTCGCAAAAATAAAAACTATGTACGGCGGCGGCTCTTCTATAGTCTTTAACAGCGCGTTAAAAGCGCTGTTGGAAAGCATATGCACTTCGTCAATTATATACACTTTGTAACGCGAAGCGTTTGGCGGAAACAGAACTTCGTCTTTAATCTGACGGACATCGTTTACGCCGGTATTTGACGCGCCGTCAATTTCTATAACGTCAAGACTAGCGCCCTTGCTTATTTCAATACAATTTGAACATTTCCCGCAAGGTTCGGCGCTTGCCCCTTTTTCGCAGTTAAGTGAACGCGCCAGTATACGCGCCGCGCTTGTCTTCCCGCACCCGCGCGGGCCGGAAAACAAGTAAGCGTGCGCTATTTTTCCCGCTTCAATAGATTTTTTAAGTGTGGCGCTTACGAATTCCTGCCCGGCAAGTTCGTTAAACGTCTTTGGTCTGCGCCTTGTCGCGGTAACTTCAAATGCCATTAGTAATAGTATAACTGAATACGCCGCCGTCCGGTAAGGGGTAAAAATTGTAAATCAAGCGGGCCGGCGTACAAGCCCGATATGCCGAATATTGAGTTTTCATCGGGCGCATCGCCGCTTCGCGGCGACCGGGCTATCCGCTTCAATTAAACGGAACGGCGTAAAACGCCGTTCCGTTTAATTCCGCTTCTATCCCTTGCGCGGGGCAACGCGCAGGCGCGTTGCCCTTTCTGAGTTTGCGCTTCACGCAAACTCAAAGCAGTTAAAATGCACCGCCTCGCGGCAAGCGCGCAAACGAGCGCAGGCGCGCCTGCGCGCAGGCGGCAGACTTCGGGAGTCAGCGCCTTTTTCAAACCTGACGCAAGGCGGGAGACCGGCTGGCCGGCGCTTAGGGGCTGGTTGAGCGGCATAGTTCAATGGCGAATTGCGCTATGTTTTCAAAGTTATTTCCGTTTAGATGCGCGGCGGTATCCTGCGGGCTGTTCAGAAGCCGCCATGTTTGTGGTATATACTCTGTCCCGCGCCGGCGGCGTTCTTCGCTACTGATTAGGGCGCTGATGTACAAGTCGTTTCTGCGGATAAACGAAGAGAATGCCGCCGCCTCTTTTGACGGCAGTACCGTTATCGTCTGCGCCGCTAATCCTGCCCGCAAAAAGCCCGCGTCATCCGAAAACGGGGTAGGCAACAGCAAGAAGTGTCCCGAAAGACTGTTTTTTGCCGCTTCTATAGCGCGTAATTGCAGCAGTCTAAGCTGATTTTTTAATGACGCTACGGTTTCGCCGTGTTCGTTTTTCAAGAGATGCCCCGCTGTTTGGGAGATTATCAGCGTGTCGCCGCGTCCGCAGGCGTCAAATATAAAGAAATATCCGGTTTTTAGTCCTATCCCTTTTAAACCTTCCGCAAGCATATAGGAGCCTTGATCTTTTACTCCTTCGCTTTCCGCTAATTCTTCTTTGTCGGTAAAAATCATCAGCCAATCGCCCGCATCGCGCCCGCGGAGGCGCAGCGCCGCTTCTATTAGTATGAAAACTGCCGCCCCGTTATCGTTGGCGCCGGGACTGCCCGCCGTTCTGTCGTAGTGCGCCGCAAGCGCCGTAAACGTCTTTTTCTCTCCCGCTCGCAATGTATTTGATGACGGAACTATAAAAATATGCCGTTTTCCCGCTATATTCACTACAGAAACGGACAATTTTAGTTCGTCAAGCAACGCGATAAGCACGTTAAATCTATCGCTTCCGGCGGCAATGAAATCTCCGAAACGGTGGTACGGGGGGAGGGGGTTAGCGGAATTGACCGTTCCCTCTCTTGGAACGGACTTTCGCATTATCGTTCGCGGTAGATGATTCGTCCGCGGCTTAAATCGTATGGGGACAGCGCGATACGCACATGGTCACCCGGTACAATTCTGATATAGTGCTTTCGCATTTTACCCGAAAGATGGGCAAGTATAATATGTCCGTTCTGATTGCTAAGCTCCACTCTAAACATTGTGTTTGGCAGAGCTTCTTTAACTATACCCTCTACTTCGATAGCTTCTTCTTTAGCCATATCACAATCTACTCTTTTAAACGCTGCCGTGTCAAGAGTCTGTCTTCACTCACCAAGAATTCCGGTTTCAAAACGAAAATCAGCGTCGGCTGTATAGTCTCAGAAAGAAATAGGACACCCGCGCCATAAGAGGCGGCCTGATGTAGAATGGAAATTTAAAAGAAATCTGTTTTACAGAGGTACGCCCCATGAAAGGCAAAATCGG
>JAITDS010000204.1 GCA_031282435.1 Spirochaetaceae bacterium | reverse complement strand
CAAAGCCCTTTTCAAACTGAGCGCAATGGAGAAAACCCACTGACGGGCTGGGGGTAGCGGAATACCGCCTAAGCCCGCTTGCGGGCGGCGCGGGATGAAGCGAGGGGGGTGCGTAACGGCCGGGGCGGTTTGCGCCGCCATGCTGGAAATAGCGCCCCCCTTTTAATGTCCGCAAATTTGCGCGGATTAATGAACTTACACGTAAGTCAGCGCCCTTTTCTTGTTGAACGCGGTGGAGGAAAGCGGCTGGCCGCCCCAATGGCGGGCTGGCGGCCACTGGTGGGTTTAAAAAATTAAAAATAGGGATATAATTTATATATGAGTAGTAAGATACCAAAATGGGATTTGAGTTCCGTGTATATGTCCTTTGACTGCGCGGAGTACCACAATGACTGCGGCCTTTTGAAAAAGCGTATAACAGAGTTAGAGACACTGCTTGACGGACTGCCGGGTAGATTTTCCGGAGATTTAGCCGCAGACGCGCTTTATGAGACAGTTAAGACATGGGAGAACGCCGGCGATTACGCCGTAAATTTAAGCGCGTACGCGGAGGCGGTTTATATCGCCAACACTGAAGATGAACGCGCCCGCGCCGAGATAAATAAAATTGAGACACTAAGCCTGCCGCTGGGCAAAAACACGGTGATATTCCGCGACATACTCGCCGCGAACAAAGAACAAGTGTTAAAAATCGCGCTTATAGACAAACGATTGGAGCCGTACAAATATTTTCTTTCAGAGATGATAGAAAAAGCCGCTTTTCAGATGGAAAGCCGCTTAGAAGACCTAGCCAACGACCTATGCCGGTCCGCGGGGGACGCATGGACACGACTGCATGAGGCACTTGCTTCCACAACGTCGGCGCAGTGGGACGAAAACGGGGAAAAAACCGTTACAGAACTACGCTCGCTGGTAAACAATAACGACAGAGACATACGACGCAGGGCGTACGAGGCAGAGCTGGCGGCATGGAAAACCGTTGAAATTCCGATGGCGGCAGCGCTTAACGGAGTAAAAGGCTACGCCATTACCGTTGATAAACGGCGCGGATGGAAAAGTCCGCTGCAAAAATCTGTTTTTCAGTCCCGAATATCCGAAAAAACGTTAAACGCGCTGATTTCCACAATAGAGAACGCGCTGCCGCTCTTTCGCCGTTACTTAAAAATGAAAGCGAAACTGCTTGGTATTGAAAAATGCGCGTTTTTTGACCTGTTCGCTCCGGTAAAAACAGGCGCAAACAGCGAAGCATGGACATGGGATAAGGCCGCCTCGGCCGTAGCGGAATGTTTTGAACAATTTGACCCTGAAATGGCATTTTTCGCGCGTAAAATCTACTCCTTAAACTGGGTTGACGCGGAAATGCGTAAACACAAAATAGGCGGAGCGTACTGTACGGATTTTCCATTAGCGAAAGAGGCGCGAATACTATGTAATTTTAACGGCTCGTTTGATTCGGTGTTGACCTTGGCGCATGAGACCGGACACGCATGGCATCATGAAATAATCAAGAATTTGCCAAGGGCGCTTTCACAGTACCCTATGACGCTGGCGGAGACGGCGAGTCTGTTTGCCGAGACAGTGGTTTTTGAAGCGTCTGTAAAAAACGCGCCGCCTTCCGAAAAAATCAATCTTATAGAAGGCAGCGTTAAAGACTCGTGCCAGACGCTTGTAGATATACTTTCGCGCTACTATTTTGAAAAAGAATTATTTTCAAGACGCGAAGAACAGGAAATCCCGGCGCAAGAATTATGCGAAATGATGCTTGACGCGCAAAAAAGGACTTACGGGGACGCGCTTGACGGCGAAAAACTACATCCTTATATGTGGGCGGTAAAGATACACTATTACAGTACGGCACTTCCGTTTTACAATTATCCTTATGCGTTTGGGCATCTTTTTGCGCTGTCGCTATACACGCAGGGAAAAAACGACACTTCGTTTCCGAAAATGTATCGCGGCCTGCTTGAGATGACGGGCGCTTGTTCAGCGGAAGAATTGGCGCTAAAAGCCGGATTTGATGTTTCAACTGAAAAGTTTTGGCGGCAGGGGATAGACCTAATTGCGGAACGTATTGCGGAAATAGAAAGGAGCTTAACATGAAAGGCGCTAAAGTCGCGGTTATAGGAGCGGGCGCGTGGGGAACAGCGCTGGCAAAAGTCATTGCCGAAAAAGGTTGTCCTACCGTTGTATGGTGCCGGAGGCAGGAACAGGCGGACGAGATAAATTACAAGCATACCAATTCACGCTACCTGAAAGACATTAAGCTTCCTGAAAATCTTTCCGCGTCAAGCGATATAGAGGAAGTGGCAGACGGAAAATCGTTCATCATACTCGCCGTGCCTTCGCTGTATCTGCTGAACGAAGTTAAACACATCTTGAATGTAAGTTCCATAAGAGAAGGGGACGCGGCGATAGGCGTTATAACGAAAGGCTTTCTAGAATCTCCGTTTGGGCCACGCCTTATACTCGACGTACTGGAAGATTATTTGCCCGGTTTTTACCGGGGACGCTTAGTGTATATATCCGGGCCTTCTCATGCGGAAGAAGTCGCTCAGGGCAAGATAACGGGGCTTATAGCGGCAAGCTGTAACGCCCGCGAATCCATTCGTTTCCGCTATCTGTTAAAAACGCAAACCTTGCTGGTTTTTTCATCGCTTGACGCGCGCGGCGTACAAGTTTCCGCAGCAGTAAAAAACGTCATAGCGATAGCCTTTGGCGTGCTTGACGCGTTCAAGACACAAAAATCACGGAATTCCGAACGCTCTCCCGGCGAATTATTTGGCGACAATGCCGGTTCCCTGCTGCTTGCCGCCGGATTAAGCGAGATACAAACGCTTGGTTTGGCTATGGGCGCAACCCATCCTGAAACGTTTACTTCGATAGCCGGTGTCGGTGATCTTGACGTTACCTGCCGCTCAATCTATGGACGCAACCACCGTTTTGGACGCGAAATCGTTGAAAAAAAAATACTTGACCCGTTCAAAAACATCGATGATTTAATCGAAAGAATAGATGAAATAGGCTATATGCCGGAGGGTATAGCGGCTTGCAATTATGTAAACTGCCTTCAAAAAAAATATAATCTAAGACTGCCTATATGCGAGCAGGTTTATCATGTCTTGAACAAGGATATAGATACGGACGAAGCGATGAAATCCACAATAAGCAAACTGGGTTAGATGTGGCTGATTATCCCCAACGATAGGGGAGGGGGGGGGGGGGGCTTTACCGGCTTTCATTTGCCGTTAGTTTTCATTTCCCGGTTGTTTTTCCAATAAATCAACGACGGCACAGCGGTCAAACCCCAGTTCGTTCATCTCGCGCAAAAACCGCTCCACCGTCTCAAAGACTTTTTTGCTGTGTTCGCCCTCATTAAACTCAGGACACTTGCCGGAAATGAACGTACCGCTACCCGCCTGCGTTAATACTACACCGCGTATTTCAAGTTCATTGTAGGCTTTGGCAATAGTGTTAGGGTTTAATTTAAGCTCCGTGGCAAGAGCGCGTATAGTTGGCAGTTGGTCCCCGGCTTTCACCCTTCCCGACAGAACGGCGTTTTCAATATGTTTTATTATCTGCCGGTAAACAGGGACTCCGCTTCCGGCATCGAGAGAAAATTCTATCTGCCCGCGCATTAATGTACTACCCATATAGTACATTGTTCAATAAATCGGAAATGGAGTCAAGGCATACGGCAGGTATTAGACGGGTTTGCGCCGCAAACCTCCACAGTTAAATAATTTCCTTACCCGATCGAACCACAGTTAAATAATTTCAACGCCTACAAGATACCTCGCCGCAAACGCCGGTCTTCGACCTTAGGCGCGCTTGCCGCGAGGCGGTTCATTCTTTTACAGTTCCTAAGGCTCATAATTTGCTTCCGGTTCGGCGGCGAATTGTCCGCTAATTCTTTTAACATTACGGCTCTTCACTGACGGCGCGTCTTCTATAGCGATACACGCCGCAGTCTTTACCGTTTTAGCGAGCGGCGCGTCAAGTTTACAAGAGGCGGCAATATCCGCGCTGTCCGCTTCGGCTATCGCGGCAAGACTACCGTAACGGCGCATAAGATTGGCGGCGCGGCGCTTGCCTATTCCGTCTATCGATTCAAGCACAGGGAAAGATGCTTCTTTTGACCGCAGTTTTTGATTAAGACCTGTAGCGAAGCGGTGAGTTTCATCACGAACCGCCTGCAAAACCTTCAGAGCTTCTGAGCGCCGCGATAGTTTTATAGGTGAAGAAGCGTTTGGCAGCCACAATTCCTCGTCCCGTTTGGCAATACCCACAATATCGCAGTCAAGACCAAGCTCCAGCAATGCGCCGCGCGCCGCGTTCACCTGCCCGATTCCCCCGTCAATCAAAATAAGGCCGGGCATCTCCTTTTCCTCGCGAAGCAGACGGGAATAACGCCGCCGTACCGCCTCCCGCATTGCGGCAAAATCATCAACAATACCGATAACTGTACGCAGTCTGAAATAGCGATAATTCTTTTTGTCAGGAATACCGTTTTTGAACGCGACAAGACTCGCCACAGGATATTTCCCGTCAAGCTGGGCTATATCAAATCCTTCGATATGCTCAGGCCGCCGGCGCAGACCAAGCGCGGTTTTAAGTTCGTCAAGCACCGGACCGGCACCGCGTTCTTTAAGCCGTTTCCGCAAATCTTCCAGCGCGTTCTGACGGGCCATGGCAAGCGCCGCTTCATGCCGTTTCCCGCTTCCGTCATCTCCCGTGTTCGGCGAACAGAAATCGGGGGCGTAGTTAAAACGCTCCTGAAAATAACGGCTAATGTTCGCAAACTCCCCGTCGCTCCGCGCTTCATCCTCATATTCAAGGCCCCGCTCTTCAATAGGCTGCCCTTCAAAAATAGAGCTTTCTTCAATAGGTTCCCCCTCAGGTTCTTCCTCAAAAACAGACTGATCTTCAAAAATAGAACGCTCACCGAAACTCACATATATTTTTGCGGGCGGCGGACGATCCTCCGTATAGTACGACAGGACAAAGGTTTCAAAAGAATCTTTCTCGGACGCGGCGGAACAGGTACGGTACAAATCCCTTCCGGTCAACTTGCCGCCCCGCATCGAAAATACGCTGAAACTTGTAAGCAATCCTTCGCTTGCCCATGCTATATAATCGCGGCCGGTCGCGTCAAAATCTATAACTGAGTTGGCGGCGGTGAGGCTTTCTATGTCCGCCGTCATATCACGCAACTCGGCGGCTCTTTCAAAGTTCAAAGCGGCGGCGGCTTCATGCATCTTTGTTCTAAGGCTGGCGGTAAGCGCCTCCGTTCCGCCTTCAAATAATTTGACCGCCAGCGCTGTATAAGCCGCGTATTCATCCTTTGTTACCCTTCCGCAGCACGGAGCGCCGCAGCGTCCTATATGAAAATACATACACGGGTTGTCGCGTTTACGCAACCTGCGGCATTTTCGCAGCGGCAGCAGCCTTTCAATCAGGTTGAGCATCACGTCAAGCGCGTGAACATTAGCAAAAGGCCCAAAATACCGGGAACCGTCCTCCACAATAGTCCTCGTCTTAATCAGTTTTGGGAAATCTTCCGCCGTCAAGCGTATTACAGGGTAAGACTTCCCGTCTTTCAAATCTATGTTGTAACGCGGTTTATGCTGTTTTATCAGCGTGTTTTCCAGCAGCAATGCTTCGTACTCGTTGGACACGATGATTGTCTCAATGGAACAAATCCGTCTAACCAGCATCGTGGTCTTAAAATCTTTTTTCCCGCTAAAGTACGAACTTAGTCTGTTCCGCAATACTTTAGCCTTCCCGACATATATGATGCGGCCTTCTACATCGCGCATTATATAACATCCCGGAAGCTCCGGCGCATCCCGCGCAACGGCCTTCAATCCGGCATAATTTTCCAAGCGTTCATTCATATCACTCCCCCGCCAGCGGGTTTCCTGTCTTGCCCCTTATAACACAATGGGTATTGTAACCGGAAATATGCTTAAATTCGATAGTCATAATCAGGGTGGCAGCGATTCCGGTTTCAGGAAAATTCAAGATTTTACATGATTTCAAATAGTATCAGAGGCTCTTTTTTCATTTTGGGCGCATTTTCACGCCGCTTTAGCGGCGCAAAAACCGCGCTTTTCGGGGCTGCGCGCTTTCGCGCTCCGGCCACATCGCCCCCGCAGGGGGCGCCGTGTCTTGCT
>JAITDS010000078.1 GCA_031282435.1 Spirochaetaceae bacterium | reverse complement strand
TTTATTGCGTAAGCAATAAAAATAAAATGTTTAACATTTTATTTTAGCGCGGTTCCTAAGGAACTTTCTGAAGTTGTTGACGAATGGCTGTATAAATACCGTTTCTACAGACCTCACGCTGCTCCCGGTTTCTTGACCCCCGCCGAATTTTCCTCTACTCCGGGCTTACACATTCACATCCCGTAACTGTCCTATTTGTTATCAGAACGGACATTTTTCTTGCTAAAAAAGGGTAAACACTTTATTATTGGTTTATAGCGTTTTGCTATGGTTTACTGAGGTTTGGCGTCTAAAGCTAAAAACGTACCAGTTGTACAAGAAACGGAACACCCGGCTTAAGAACCGTATACCCTCAATTTTGAAGGAACAATTATAAGGATTTACGCGGGAAGAAATCTTTGACAAGAAGAGCCGGATGAAGATACGGGAGATTTCTCCTGATCCTGTACTGAGATTCCGGGTAAATCATTTGATGGGCCGGCTTGAAAGGGAGAAGGCGAATGTGGAGACGCTTAAAGAACAAATACTGGCGTTCACCGAGTCGTTTATGCCCCAAATTGACATCTTGACCGGCATGAAGGGGATAAGCGTGTTTATAACTATTATAGCGGGTATTATTGATGTGAGCCGGTTTTAGAACCTGTGTTCAACAATTTTAAAAACAGCCGATATATAGCATATAACAGAAAAAGGAGGCGTGTTTATGTGATATAGCATGGACTTAACGGATAAACAACGGGAAATGGTAGAGCCTGTTTTTAGAAGTAATAATGGGCGTCATCTAGTCAAACATCCCGGACGGGATTTGACAAACGCCGTACTATATCTGGTTAAAACCGGTTGCCGGTGGCGTTTGCTTCCAAAGGATTTTCCCCCGCATGACACGGTTTGGCCGTTCTACCGCCGTGCCGTAAAGTCCGGCAAACGGGAAAAAGCGACGGGTGTTTTGGTAAAAAAAACTCGCGAGGGGGCCGGATGTAAAGCCACTCCTACTTACGGAATTATAGATTCGCAAAGCGCGAAGACAACATTGGCTTGTGAAGAAAGGGGTTTCGACGGCGGAAAAAAAGTCAAAGGGCGTAAACGGCATATAGTAGCGGGCATAAGGGCAATCTTCTTGCCGTTTCAGTTCATGCCGCGAACATACATGACACAAAATCAGGGATAAATCCGGCAAAGAAGGCGTATACGAAATATATGAGCATTCAAAGGTTTTGCGGTGACGAGGGGTATATAGGAAATCCTTTGAAGAAGAGGCTTTAAAGCAGCTCGGGGTTGGGGTAGATATTACAAAGCGTATAAAAGCGGAGTTTGAAGTACTTCCGTTGCGCCGGGGAGTTGAACGGACTTTTAGTCGGGTGAATCATTCACGCAGGTTATCAGAGGAAAATATGTTTATGATTTCGCATGCCCATACGTTACTTAAACGTTTTTGAACACGGGTTCTTAGATGAATTTGTCAGTTCGTGTGTAAAGTGGCAGGTTGAAGATATAGAGTTCCTGCGTAAAGACGGGTTTACCGCAGTTGAAGGCGTTTATGTTTTATCTGACGAAGTAGTACAAAAAATAAACGCGAAACTTGACGCTTACTCCCTTGCTTTTGGAGATGTGTGGAATGTCAGAATCAATAATAATAGGGCTGGCATGGAAATATTTTTACGGATTGTCGATACAACAAATACCGTATGGGATTTTTACGCGCTTAGATTTAATTTTAATTGACGCATAAGGTCAACGCTCCTTACACAGACAGTTGGAGTTTGCTTAAGCAAACCGCAAAAAATCAAACCGCTGAAAGCGGTTTGATTCGCGCAAGGGATAGAAGCGGAATTAAACAGTACGGCGTAAAACGCCGTGCTGTTTAATTAGAGCGGATAGCCCGGTCGCCGCGTAGCGGCGATGCGCCCAATATATGCTCGATATTACAAAAAATATGCTGTCTCTAAAATGTTCGCGGGAATTTACTGGATTATGCTTGTGAACCGCGCTTCCAGACGGTCGCGGTCCAGCGTAAAGCCTTCCAGATTTAGCAGGAGTTTGATGATGTTCGCTTTGTGTATGTAGTACGGGGTTGTGGACTGGCCGTCTGTAACGTAGGCGAGCGGTTTTCCCTGTTCCGCCAGTGCGGAAATTACGTTTCCAAGCTGTTTTGTCTCGTCCAATTTGGTGATGATGGCGGCTCTGTAATTGAACGGCTCAAACTGGCGCATTATCTCGATGATGCCTGAAGTTTTTGTTGTGGCCGAGAATGTTAGGTAGACTTCCGTGTTTGCGCCGCAGACTTCCAGCATCTTTTTCATTTCCGCCAGCTCAACGGCGGCCTGCGGGCTTCTTCCTATCGTGTCAACAAGGATTGTGTCGAATGTATCGGCGCGGAGGGCTATCTCTTTTTTTAGTTCCTGTTCGTCCTCAACCGCCACAAAATCGGCTTGAAGGCAGGCGGCCAGTTCGCCTAGTTGTTTATCGGCGGCTATGCGGTAACGGTCTATCGTTATGAGGCTGACGCGCTGTTTTTCCTCGTTCTTGGCAGGATAGTACATAAAACTTGCGGCAAGTTTGCAGATTGTCGTTGTTTTGCCTACGCCCGTAGGCCCTATCAGCACTATGATTCGCGGGCGTTTGTACGGTCCGGTGTCCGGGTATATTTTAACGCGGCTGCCTATCCATTCCAAAACTTTCTGCTGTATTTCTTCATAATCGTTAAGCGCGTCGATAGAAAACTCTTTGCGGACGTATTCAATTATCTCGCGCCGGAAAGCCGGACTAAAATCATTTTGTTCGAGCGTGTCGCGGATTTTTGTGAGTGTTTCATGCTCTACCGCGGGGTTGTACCGGGTTGCGGGCGCGGCTTCGGATAGTTTTGTATCTATTTTGTCGTTCAGCAGTTTTACTTGGTTCAAAATCGCTTGTATGTTGGGGTCTAGTCCTCTTACTTCGGCTGCGGCGGACAAGATTTTTTCCTTTTCCTGCTGTGTATCAGGCGCTTTTTTGATAATGCCGGAAGAATATTTTGAAAGGTCCGGACGCGGCGCGGGTACGATTACAGAGGCTATAACGTTATCTTTGGTAAACAATCCCAAAAAACCGCCGCTTCTAACCCACTTATGTTGAAAGATGTAAGCCCGCTCGCCGTAGCGTTCACGGGTGATTGCTTGACATTCCGCAAGTGTCGGCGCTTGCACTGTGTACATTTCCATTGCTATCTAGTCCTGTAAACATGAGCTTTCATAAACCGCGCGCGCTATGGGCATTCGCCGTCCCATTCCAAACGCACGGGGCGAAACTTTTAACACGGGCGGCGCTTGTCTGCGTTTAAATTCGGCGCGGGCCACCGTTGTAATTATGGACGCGGCCAACTCCCTGTTCTTCCCCAGTCTACCTATCTCATCCGCGCTCAGATTGTTAAACAAGTATAGTTTTAGTATTTCATCAAGTTCGTCGTAAGGGGGCAGGCTGTCTTCATCTTTTTGGTTTGGACGCAGTTCGGCGGACGGTGGTTTTTTTATAATTTCCTCCGGTATTACCGGTTTGCCTCGTTCCGCGGTTGTTTTTTCATTGATTCTGCGGCATAGGGTGAATACTTCTGTTTTGAACATATCTCCGATAGGCGCTAACGCTCCGTCCATATCGCCGTAAAGTGTGCAGTATCCCATCGCAAGTTCGCTTTTATTGCCGGTTGTAAGCAGCATGGACTGCCATTTATTGGAAAACGCCATCAAAAGGCTGCCGCGTATACGCGCCTGTAGGTTTTCTTCCGCAATGTCGAAGGGACGGTTTTCAAATAGTCCCGCTAGGCTCGTCAGAAAGGCGCTGAATACCGGTTCTATCGGCAAGGTTTCGTAGCGGCAGCCGAGGTTTGCCGCTAGTTCCGCCGCATCGTCCCGCGAGCCTTGCGATGAAAAACGGGACGGCATACTTATTGTTACCACGTTATCTTTTCCCGCCGCCTTTACCGCGAGGTATGCGACAAGCGCCGAATCTATTCCGCCGGAAAGTCCTAGGTGGGCGCGCGAAAAACCGCATTTGTTCATGTATTCGCGTATTCCCATTACCAGCGCGTCTTCCAGTGTATCGAGTTCCCGCCCTATTCCGGTGTTACCGGCAGGTATTCCGCCTTCATTTGCGGGGCTTGTGTGTAACAGCGGGGCGGCGTGAGGCACGGAAACTGTATGCGGGGCGGGAGCGGTATGCGATGCAAGAAATAGGCGCGGCGCGGTAAGGGACGGGCCGCGTTCTTCATCACGCTCTTTATTGGGGCGCGCGGGTTTCCCTCTCCGTCCTTCCGGGCGGCGCTCTTTGTCGAAGTCTACTGTTATAATGTCTTCCGCAAAGGACGCGGCGGTTTTTACGTCCATATTAGTATTCATGAAAAAGGCTCTACCGTCAAAAATAATGGAATCGTTAGCGCCTACGGCATTTATGTAGATTATTGGTACATCGCCTTCCCGTACTATTCGTTCTGATAGTTCAAGGCGGGCGCGGTGTTTGCCGGCATAGTACGGCGAGGCGGAAGGAACGGCAAGTAGGCTTATGCCGCGGTCAAGCAGGCGGCGTACCGGATCTTCGGCGTACTTTGTGCCGGGCGTTTCCGTCTCGCGCCACACGTCTTCGCATATAGCGACACCGATGCGCTCGCCTTTGTACGAAAAGCACGGCCACTGTGAGGCAGGCTCGAAATTACGCGCTTCATCGAACACATCGTAAGTTGGCAGCAGGGTCTTTACTTGCTCAAAAACAAGTTCGCCGTCAAGTATTATGCCGAAAGCGTTTACAAGCGATTTTCCTTTTGGCAGTTTGCTCCGGCTCACGTACCCTACTCCAACCGCTATGCCGGCGGGTAGTTGCCTCTGCAATATTCGCAGTGTTCTGATGTTCTGTTCAACAAAACAGTCTTGGTCCAGCAGGTCCATGGGCGGGTAGCCGCATATAGACAATTCAGGAAACAAAACTAAATCCGCCCCTTCTTTGTCCCGCGCCTTTTGGCTGAACGCCAGTATCTTTTCGCGGTTGCCTGAGAAATCGCCAATAGTTGAATTTATCTGAGCGGCGGATATACGCATATTTAATTTAGTATACGTTAAGCGCTTTTTTACTTCAACAGTTTGTCCGTTCTCATAACAAATAGGACAGTTACGGGATGTGAATGTGTAAGCCCGGAGTAGAGGAAAATTCGGCGGGGGTCAAGAAACCGGGAGCGGCGTGAGGCCTGTAGAAATGGTATT
>JAITDS010000021.1 GCA_031282435.1 Spirochaetaceae bacterium | reverse complement strand
GTGAAAACCGCGCTTTTCGGGGCTACGCGCTTTCGCGCTCCGGCCACATCGCCCCCGCAGGGGGCGCCGTGTCTGCTTCGCACCCCTACAATCGCTTGCGCAGCTATGATAAAAGTCAGGCAGTTGTTTCAGTAATACCCTGGAATTATTGGAGCAAATACCACATTAAAGTAGTAACGATTGCGTCAACGGCTGACATTAGTCAGCTTGGTTGACGAATTCTCGATTGAATGAACCACCTCGCGGCAAGCGCGCAAACGAGTTTGCCGCGAGGTATCTTGTAAGCGTTGAAATTGTTTACGTGGTTCGATCGGGTAAGGAAATTATTTAACTGTGGAGGTTTGCGGCGCAAACCCGTCTAATACCATTTTTTATTTGGCGTTACCAACTCGAACCGCCCTAAAGGGCGGGGTATTAGACCCCACTGCGAATAAATCAGTGCTTCCATAGCTTCCGCAAAACGGACATTTTAACGCCGCTTTGCCATAGCTTCCCCCTCGTAAACTTTTTAGTATAGCATATCTATAATGGTAAGTTCAGAACATTACCGGAATGCAAGGAAAATACGTTCATGATTTCACATTTCCATACACCGCTTAAACATTATTGAATACAGCTTCTAAAACTATTAGTATTAAAGCCTAGCATATTAACGCAAAATCACAGGGAGTTATTATGAAAAATAAAACAGAACTAACCGGAAACTCCGGTTTCAGGAACTTCAGTTTCCACAAACCAAAATTTGTTTGGCCGCTCCGCCATATTTTGCCATTCGCTTGGCCCAATATGACTAAAACCGGCAAGCGTACCGCCTGCCGGATAATTCTAGTATATATACTTGCGCTTGTATTAATCCCATCCGCGCCGTTATTTGCCGAAGAGGACGCGGAACCTTCCAACGCCGTTTTTATAGACGTTGGCGAAGCCGTTTTAGCGGCGATATACAACGGTTTTGGCGCCGGTGCGGGTTATGAACGCGCCTTATCCGACAATTTCTCCGTCATTATCAGCGGGGATGTATTTAGCATTGATTACAACAAAGCGCGTTATTTTGGCTTAGGCGCCGGAATGCATACCCGCTATTACCTCCTAAGGCGCAGGATAAAAGATTTGTTTATAGACATGGGCGGAAATTATGCATACACGTCCATCGAATATAATAATCAGACAATTGCCAGCAACACTTTTGAATTAAGCGTACTGGCAGGCTGGAAATTCGTTCTTGGAAAAGACGCGGGCCTATTTATAGAGCCTGGTTATGGATACACCTTTAATTTTGGGGAAATAAAACTTCCGGACGGAGTTGACGACGGATTGACGAACACATTGAAAAGCAATCCGATAAACGGCCAAAAATTATGGCTAGGGGTAGGTTTTGCCTTTTAAAAAAACGACGGCGTTTGCCATACGCTTGCAGGCGTTTAACACAAAATGTTTAACGAAAGCGTACAGCAGGCGCAAAAATATTTGCTTGCCGCAAGCGCCGTCAACTGAGCCTTGAAACCTGATTTATCAACGTGTTTAACATGGAATCGCCACTCTGAATGACCTTCTGGTTCGCCTCGTAAGCGCGATTCACCTCTATCATGTGAACCATTTCCAGCACCGGGTCAACGTTTGAACCTTCCGTAAAACCCTGAACCACGCGGGGGCGTTCTTCAATATCCATAATACGCGCCTCGCCGGAAACATCCGTCGCACGGTACAAGTTTGACCCCTGTTTTTCGATATAGCGGTCCAAATCAAAGTCAACAATTTTCAGCGTATCGAGCAGTACGGTGTCCCCCCAAGTATTACGTTCACGGTCTACAAGGTCGTCCTCCGCGTATTCGGCGTTAATCCAGACACGACCCGCCTTGTCAACCTGAAAGTTATTGGCCTGCACACGAAGCGGCCCGTTTTCGCCCAGCACGGGATAACCCTCTTTCGTCTCCAGAAAACCTTCTTTTCCCAGATGAAACACGCCGTTACGTGTGTAACGCTCGCCCCAAGGTGTCTGCACCGTAAAAAAACCCTTGCCGTCCAGCGCCAAATCAAAATCGCTACCCGTCTCCTTGAATTCCCCCTGCTGAAAATCGGTATACAACTCGTTAAATTCGACACCCGTCCCCAGTTTGCCAATCACCGGCGCAAGGTCAGCCGACCCAAACGGATGCCGGTATACGCCGTCATCGTCCATACGCCGCATCAAAAGTTCAGGAAACGCCTTATGCACGGCAATATCTTTTTTGTACCCGTCAACATCCACATTCGCCAAATTGTTCGAAGCCGCATCCAGCCGCCACTGCTGCGCCCGCATCCCGCTTGCGCCTGTAAACCATGTTCTAATCATTCAATTCCCTCGCGCCCGCCACACCAACCGGGTTCAAACTTTGCCCTTTAACATAAAAGGGGCTTTAATTCGTGTAAACCCGCGGACGATTTCATTCACGTAATTTTTAGACATTTGAGGGGGGCGCTGTTTCCGGCATTTTTGCGCAAACCGCCCCTTTATTTACGCGCCCCCCTGTCTACAGCCCCGACGTACCGTCGGGTCTTCCGCCACCCCCCAAAAATACAGGGCGGTGTCGGGTAATCATAGTTAGCGCCTACCTAATATATCGGAATTTAAAAAAGCGCCCTTAATTTAGAAAAATCAAAACCGCATACCAAATATGAAAATCAACGCGCCTTTACACTATCAATTGGAGTTTATGTTTTGCGTAAACTCAGTAAAATCAAAATCTAAGAACCTGCGCTCAATAACATTTAACCAATGTGTTGAAATGTGAAATCATAAACATATTTTCCCGCATTATTGACAACGGAAGTCATCAACTTGAGCTTACCGGGTGACTATTGGACTTGTTCGCCAAGCCGTATGGCCGCCGTGCATAGCCGCCATGCTTGGCTTGCGGAAACTGAAGTTTCCGAACAACTCTATTAAACTTTAGATTTTACAGTTTTATCAGATAAACGCGCTAAAAACAACAGTAAGCAGTATAGTAAAATCAGCGCGGCTATGAGTGTTAATATGGCGGGAGTTATAAAAATATCTGGCAATATGCCGCGCGCGAATTCTTTAAGATATTCCATTGTTTCAACGGAGTTCAAAAAAACTTCAAACGCCAATATACCGCGAAAAGCCAAAAGTCCTAAAAAAATGTTTGCAAGCGGCCAACTGCTTATTCCCGATACTATTCCTAACGAGACAAGCAGAATTGTAAGCGCCAGCATCCATGATAAAAAAGGTACCGTGCCTTCGTTGAAACGTTCCGCGATTTGTCTTCCGCTTATGGAAAGCTCATATACTATACCTGTTGAAAACCATGTTTTTTTACCGCGAAACGGTACTGGCGGCAGGTTGATAATCTCGCCATCTGCGCCTTCCGGAATTTTTTGGTAAATAAAAGGCTTATCCCTTATTGAAACAACACGGCTTCCGGTCTCATCTGAAGGCTGGTCAAGCAATGTTATAATTATGCCCGTGCGTGAAAGTATAAGACCGGGACTTCCAAGCGTACCATGATTTATTGCTATAGGCGGTGCTGTCATACGAATTACATTTTCAATTCCTCTTGAAGTAATAAATGTAAAAGTGCCTGAGATGATAATAATAAGTATAAAAACAAACGGCGCGGCTATTCTTTGTTTTTTACCGTAAACGACCGAAAAAATGATGGTAAGATACAGTGTAAACGGGAGTATCCAGCGCTCTTTTTCCAGGATGTCTTTAAGAAGTATGCCATTTGCCGCCGGAACATGACTTATGTCATCTATCCAACAGTGTAACAGCGCAATTCCAAAAGATATTATAAATATAAAAATAAAACATAAGCCTAAAAAAATTAAAAAACGCGCAAAGTTTCTCATAATCTTGCTTATATAAAAAATACCATGAAATAAAATGTATGTTAAGCAGTAATTCAGACAGAGCGCATATAAGTTTATAATTCCTTACAGGATAAAGAATTAGCCCATTCTGACTGTTTCATGCGCGGTTTTCTAATTCTTTATAGGATAATGAGATACGATTTTATATGCGCCCGCCACGCCGGCAATTCCGGTTTCAAATATGAAAAATATCCCTATGCTTACAAAACGGATGCCTTTTACGTTGCCGACCTTGTAAAATCAAAGCGCTGAAAGCGCTTTGATTCACGCGCAAGCGATTGAAGCGGAATTAAACGGGACGGCGTAAAACGCCGTCCCGTTTAATTAGAGCGGAAAGCGCGGTTTTCACCTGCGGCATCTGCCGCAGGTGAAAATGCGCCCGAATTCGGACAATCCGAATTTAAAAATATTTTCCCGTTAGCCAAGTCCCGTTTCCCGCTAAACGGCAAAGCGGGAACGGAAAGTGTATGTATAGTCTCAGAAAGAAATAGGACACCCGCGCCATAAGAGGCGGCCTGATGTAGAATGGAAATTGAAAAGAAATCTATTTTACAGAGGTACGCCCCGTGAAAGGCAAAATCGGA
>JAITDS010000177.1 GCA_031282435.1 Spirochaetaceae bacterium | reverse complement strand
GCATATAAGCACCGGAAACATATTTCGTGAAGCCATAGCGGCGGGCAGCCCGCTTGGGAAAAAAGTAAAGGCTATTATTGAGGCGGGGAAACTCGTTGACGACACAACGACAATAGAACTCGTCAAAGAGCGGCTTGCCCGCGGCGACGTACAAAGCGGATACATACTAGACGGTTTTCCAAGAACCATAGCGCAAGCGGAAGCGCTTGACGGATTTTCCAAAATTGACACGGTAGTCAATTTTGACGTACCCGACAATATCGTAATTGAACGAATTTCAGGACGCCTTATGTGCCGTAAATGCGGATACAACTGGCATAAAACTTTTGACCCGCCTGAAAACGGACTATGCGGCAAATGCGGCGGCGAAGTATACACCCGCGACGACGACAGAGCGGAAGTCGTGCAAAAACGATTGGAGGTTTACCGGGAACAAACGGCACCGTTAATAGACTACTATAGAAAAAAAGGAATTTTGGTAGACATTGACGCGAGTCCGCGTCCGGATACCGTCATTGAAACACTAAAAAAAGCCCTGCGGACTTCTTGACCGCATAGAACAGCATCTCTATTATTAAATTAAACGTAAAAAATTATAAATTAAGGAGTTTATATGACATCGTATAAAGAATTAGGGTTGGTTAATTCTAAAGAGCTATTTAAAAAAGCCATAGTTGGCGCTTACGCGGTACCGGCTTACAACTTTAACAACATGGAGCAGCTTCAAGCGATTATCCAAGCCTGCGTAGAAACAAGATCGCCTGTCATTTTGCAAGTTTCTTCCGGCGCGCGAAAGTATGCGGATAAATACTTGTTACGGAATATGTCCCGCGGCGCTGTAGAGTACGCCCATGAATTAGGATATGACATCCCAATCGTGCTGCACCTTGACCACGGCGACAGTTTTGAGCTTTGCAAAGATTGTATTGAAAGCGGTTTTTCCAGTGTTATGATAGACGGGTCGCATCTTCCATACGATGAGAATGTCGCGTTGACAAGAAAAGTCTGCGACTTTGCCCACTCGCAAAAAGATTATATCACCGTAGAAGGTGAGCTCGGCGTACTTGCCGGAGTGGAAGACGATGTAAGCTCCGAACATTCCCACTATACGCAGCCGTCGGAAGTAATAGACTTTGTCGGGAAGACAAAAGTTGATTCGCTGGCCATTTCGATTGGCACGAGCCATGGACGCGCAAAATTCAAGCCGGAACAATGTACGCGGGATGCTAACGGTATTTTAATACCTCCCCCCCTCCGTTTTGACATACTTGCTGAAATTGAACAAAAGATACCCGGATTTCCTATAGTTCTGCACGGCGCTTCTTCCGTACCCGTAAAATACGTTAAGATGATTGAGCAGTATGGCGGCAAGTTGCCCGATTCTGTCGGAATACCGGAAGACCAGCTCCGCGAGGCGGCCAAGAGCGCGGTCTGCAAAATCAACATAGACAGCGACGGACGGCTTGCGATGACCGCGGTTATACGCAAAGTTTTAGCCGAAAATCCAAGCGAATTTGACCCGCGTAAATATTTGGGTCCGGCACGGGACGAACTAAGAAATATGTACGCCTACAAAAATAAAAACGTCTTAGGCTCGGCAGGTAAGGCTTAAGGAACCGCTTATGACGTATCATTGTCCCGGCGCGGATAATATTCGTACTCCTACTCTGGAGACAAAAATATGTCCGGTATGCGGCGGCGATATTGATTTGTTTTCGATAGATACGCGGGGAGTCTGCGAAAAATGTGGTTTTGTCGCCTACAACGATACAAAAACGTGTATTAAATGGTGTAAATACGCGCGTGAGTGTGTAGGCGATGATCTATATGAGCATATGATGAAAAATTTAGAAAAAACTGATGTTAAATAATATTTATACAAATAAGATAATTAATTTGATGCTGGAGTATAACGGAACCGATGTAACGCGGATAAACCATACGCTTAAAGTATTTGTATTTGCGCAAAACATTGGAAAAGATGAAGAATGCGACGACCGCACCCAGACGATAATTGAATACGCCTCCATTTTGCACGACATCGGCCTGCATAAAGCGGAGGAGATTTACGCCTCAGGCATACTAAAGTATCATGAAGAGCTTGGGCCGGAAGTCGCTAAAAAATTGATAGGAAATTTAGCAATTGAAGACAGCATAAAAAACAGGGTATATTTTTTGGTAGGCAACCATCATTCTTACAAAAAAATAGACGGGATAGATTTCCAAATATTGGTGGAAGCCGATTTGATTGTTAATATGTACGAAGATGATTACAGTCTTGAAACAATAGCCACAGTAAAACAAAAAATATTCAAAACAAAAACAGGAAAAACGCTGATAGATTCTATGTATTTGAAAAAAGAAAGTGAACAAGGAAATATGACAAATTTTGCTTGATTTATCCGAAAATTTATAGAAGGCATATTGGATTTGTTCGCCAACCCGGTTGGTTGCCGCCCAAGTCTTTTTTAAGCGAAAGTTGGCCAAGGCAAGCATGGCCGCCATGCCTGGCTTGCGGAAAAACTTGAGGTTTCCGAATAACTCTATTTTAAGGCGCATAGTGGCGCATAGTGAGGCGCATAGATTGACCGGCTGTGGACTCGTTAAAGAACCTTGCCGCTTGTTTTGCAAGTCTAGTTTGCTGATTACTCTTATATTTTCCGTTTTTATTTTCCCGCATTTTTCGCTTCACGCGCAAGTTGCGAACCAGAGCCGTCATTATTGGTTTACGCTGGAAAAAGGAAAACGCCTGTTTCGGGAAGGCGCTTACGGAGACGCGCTTGTCGCTTTTCAGGATGCTAGAAATGACAGGCGGGAAATGTATTCAAAGATGGAGCATGATCTAATCATGCTTTTTTCATTGCGGGAAGTACGCGGCATGAACGATTCTTTGGATAGAATAGAGGAATACATCGCGGAACGCGGACAGGTGGACGCAGGCGCGGCTTTGAAGGAACTTTATTACCGTGTAGGCAAAAACACGCTGAATAATTCCGCCCAGAGCGCTTTGGATTATCTTGACCGGCTTAAAAGCTATCCTGAGGCGGACTATTGGATTGGCGAGACATACCGTTTGATGGGCGAAAACGAAATAGCGCTGCGCCAGTTCAACGAGACTCTTAGTAACAGTGATCGGATGGAAAACCCCGGCTTTACAGTAGAAATCCGGTACAAAATAGCGGAAATTGAACATTTACGCCAGCGTTACAACGAAATGGAGCGGCAGTTGCAAGCTATTCTTGAACGGGACGCGCTTTGGCAGCAGGATGACAACAGCTTTGTTCGTGAAGCAATGAATCGCACAATCGAAAGCTCCGGCGTAAATCGTTTTTTACAGATGTACAGGCACAAAAATGTGGAAACGGAACGGGCTTATAGGCTTCTGGGAGAGTATTTTTATGTTTCAGGACGGCACGGCAGGGCTGTTCCGCACCTTATCTTTGCGTTTATCATTCAAAACACAACGATAATTGATGAAGTTATCGCCGAGCGTTTTGATTTTACGTTTACGCGGCTTGAAGATCTAATGACGGCGGTTGCGAGAAGGAACGATATAAAAAATTACATGAAAGAAACTGATTATTATAAAACCACGTATTATCTAGCTGCCGCGCTTTACGCTACAGGCAAAGAAAATCCCGCCCGTGAGTTATGGACGTTTTTAGCCGGACGCGGCGATGCTGGAGAATGGCAGGGTCGCGCCCGTACCCAACTGCGATCTCCGTTTGTTGAAACCTCCCAAGAGTCGCCTTAAAACACTGCGGCGTTAAGCAGTGGTAGCAGACTTCGGAATCCAATATAAAAGGCGGGAAAATGACATCTGATATATATACTTATTTTCAGAATTTTAATACGGAAAAAACATCAAACGGAATGGAATATTTCTGTAACAGTATTGGTAAAAAAAATGTTGACGGAATAAATCTTGATAAAATTGATGATTTTTTTACAACAATCGGTGATATATACGCTAATATCATCGAAAACGGCCTAGTGCCGGTAGACTGTGATAATATAGTATTTGAAAGCAAGCATACGACTAAATTTTTTATCACCGGTTTAAAATGTTTAAAGAATGCGGTTATAGACCTTAATATTGATATAATTTTGGAATTCTTATTAGACTTAGAACATAAAAACAACGAACTGTCTTATCAAGAATTATTTGAAATGACTTTAATTAAAAAAATAATTCTGCTAATATCACGGCAAGAGAAAAAAAGTATACGAAAATATTTAGGGATAGTCGGTCAATTTGGTTCACAGAATATACGTAATTATCAATATGAAAAATTTGATAAATATCTTTAGCATCAAAGATATTTATTCTGACAAACATTTGGCGGCGCATGAAACCGTCCGCGAATTATAGCGGCTAAAGTCAACGCGCCACTGCGTTAAGCAGTGGCAGCAGACTTCGGAATCCAATATAAAAGGCGGTAAAAATGACATCTGATATATATACTTATTTTCAGAATTTTAATACGGAAAAAACATCAAACGGAATGGAATATTTCTGTAACAGTATTGGTAAAAAAAATGTTGACGGAATAGATCTTGATAAAATTGATGATTTCTTTACAACAATCAGTGATATATACGCTAATATCATTGAAAACGGCCTAGTGTCGGTAGACTGTGATAATATAGTATTTGAAAGCAAGCATACGACTAAATTTTTTATCACCTGTTTAAAATGTTTAAAGAATGCGGTTACAGAACTTAATATGGATATAATTTTGGGATTCTTATTAGACTTAGAACATAAAAATAACGAACTGTCTTATCATGAATTATTTGAAATGACTTTAATTAAAAAAATAATTCCGCTAATATTACGGCAAGAGAAAGAAAGTATACAAAAATATTTAGAGATAATCGGTCAATTTGGTTCGCAGAATATACGTGATTATCAAGATAAAAAATTTGATAAATATCTTTAGCATCAAAGATATTTATTATGACGAACATCGGGCGGCGCATGAAACCGTCCGCGAATTATAGCGGCTAAAGTCAACGCGCCACTGCGTTAAGCAGTGGCGGCAGACTTCGGAAGCCAACGCCCTTTTCAAAGTGAAGGCGGGGCAGGGAAGCCGCTGGCCGATGGGACGCAGTCTACAGGCGCGTATGCCAAGCGCCCTTTTCTTGCTGAAGGCAAGGCAGGAAACCCGCTGGCGGGTGGGGGGTGGCGGAATACCGCCTAAGCCCGCTTGCGGGCGGCGCGGTATGAAGACAGGGGGGCGCGTGTCGCAAGCGCGTACGCGCTTGCTTAGGGAGTTTCGGTCGCAGGGCTACGCCCTGCTTTTGCGAAACTCCAACAATTTAGTTTACAATTTGCGCCTCAATGCCGGAAATAGCGCCCCCATTTAGAGTCCGTGAATTGCGTGAATAATCGCGAATTGCAAGGCAGGAAGGCCGCCGGCGGCTCATTCTTCTTTTTGTGCCTCTTTACGGTATGCGGTGAATTTTCTTTCTTTTAGATTTTCCATGACTTTTAGGCCGGCCCTTGCCTCAATCCAGATTTCACGCGCGGCTTCCAGAGCGATGGAGGCTTCCGCCGCGTCTTTTAGAAGCTGTTCCTTAACGGCATCCAGTCTTTGCAGGTAGTTATCGTACTCGCGAAGGTACGGCAGTGAGCTTCCGCCCGAAAAACGGTTCTCGCGGGCTTTTTGCTGTTCAACGGCAAGGACTTCAAGCTTGTTTTCTATCAGTGAAAGGGCGCTTACAGCGCGTCCCAGCTCCAGTTTTGCGTTATTTTCAGTGTGGCCGCGAAGTTTAAGGACTTTTTCCAGTCTAAATGTGAATTTTTTCATGTTCAGTTGAGACCTTTAGCGGATTCCGGGACGAGTTCTCTTCCGGAAGCAGAGTCCTTTTGGGCAACATCCTCCCCGGCGGCATTACGTCCGGCAATATTCCGCTCAGAAACCTTTCCGGCGGCCTCCGTCCATTCTGTTTCCGGTATTTCTATTCCGGCTATGCCGCCAAGTCTGGAAAGGGTTTCGCTTAGGGTGGCTTCTTCTCTGAGCCCTTGTATAAGGAAGTCCTCAATCTCGCCGTGTTTCGCTATTGCCGCGTCTATATCGGGGTTAGCGCCTTGTTTGTACGCCCCCGCGTTGATAATGTCTTCCGACTCGGCATAGTCCGCCATAAAACGCTTAACGATTCTGGCGGCTTTTCGTGTTTCTGTCCCCGACACTTCGTCGGCGAGACGGGATATGCTTTGCAGTACGTCTATGGCGGGGTAGTGGCCGCGTGAGGCAAGGCGGCGGGAAAGAACGATGTGAGCGTCCAATGTAGCGCGTACATTGTCCGAAACCGGTTCGTCCATGTCTCCGCCTTCTACGAGTACGGTGTAAAACGCGGTGATAGAGCCGGTATCGCTTGGGCCGGCGCGTTCAAGCAGTTTTGGCAGAAGGTCAAATACACTGGGGGGGTAGCCGCGGTGCGCCGCGCTTTCGCCCCGTGAAAGTCCTATTTCGCGCTGGGCGCGGGCGAATCGTGTTACCGAATCGAATAACAGCATGACGTTCATGCCTAAGTCGCGGAAATATTCGGCAATGGCTGTAGCCGTGTAAGCGCCTTTTAATCGTTCAAGCGCGCTTTTATCGCCAGTGGCGGCAACAATGACGGAACGTTTTAGCGCTTCTTCGCCTAAGCTGTTCGCTATAAAATCGTTCAGTTCTCTGCCGCGCTCGCCTATGAGCGCTATAACGTTGACATCCGCCCGTGTGTTCGCGGCGATCATGCCTAAAAAGGTAGATTTTCCAACGCCCGACCCGGCAAAAACGCCTATGCGTTGTCCTTTTCCAGTGGCTAACAGTCCGTCAACAGCCCGAATCCCTATGGTAAGCCGCTCGGTTATCATCGGGCGTGAGAACGCGGGCGGCGCTTCGCGGATGGCGGGGTTAAATTGCCGGGCGCTGAAGCGGGGTTTACCGTCTATTGGCCTGCCTAGACCGTCAAGTATGCGCCCCAGCATATCGGGCGAGCATGGTATCTCTAAACCGCTGCCGGAAGCTGTAACCCGCGCTCCAAGTTTTATTCCGTCCGTAGAGCCGTAGGCCATAAGTTGGACTGTCGAGCCGTTCAATCCTATAACCTCTCCGAGTATCCCTTCCGCATCCTGTGTTTCTATATGGCAGATTTCACCGGTTACGGATTGCGGGCCTATGCTTTCAATGAGCAGTCCTTGTATCCGGTATATATGGCCGACACGTTTTACCGTATCGGTCTCTTTTACCGCTTCTACATACTTGGCAAACAGTTTTTCCATACAATTTTACATTACTCCCGCCCGCCCCCTCCTTTCAACCCGCCGTCGGGCGGCCAGCCGCTTTCCTCCTTTGCTCTTTACAAGAAAAGGGGCGGAGGCTAACGAGATACGCTTAAATTCGATAACCGGAATTTGGGCGCATCGCCGCTACGCGGCGACCGGGCTATCCGCTCCAATTAAACGGGACGACGTAAAACGCCGTCCCGTTTAATTCCGCTTCTATCCCTTGCGCAGCCCAAACCGCTTTCAGCGGTTTGATTTTACGGCGTTTGCGTTTCGCAAAAGCAGGGCGTAGCCGCGGGTGAAACTCCCTAAGCCATGCGCTTACGCGCTTGCGGCGTAATCCGCGGACAATTTCCGTGCCGTTCAGTACGGTTTCCTGTCCCGCCATTTGCCGGAAAGCAACCTTTAACTTACTAGGAATACGTTTAGATTTTCATTTTTTTCTGTATATGACGGACTATGAGGACTTAACCGGCGCTATCGGCGCTATTGATGCAATCGTTGATTTCAGAGTTCCCTCTGTAAAAATTGCCGGGCGCGTTCATTTTGCGGGTTTGTGAATATATCTTCCGGTTTACCGGTTTCGAGTATTACGCCGTCGTGCATGAATACGATACGGCTAGCGGCTTCGCGGGCAAAACCCATCTCGTGGGTTACAACAAGCATAGTCATACCGCCTAGTGCAAGATTCTGCATGACGGAAAGCACTTCTCCTACTAGTTCCGGGTCAAGAGCGGAGGTAGGCTCGTCAAACAGCATTATTTTGGGTTCCATAGCGAGCGCCCTTGCTATTGCGACCCGTTGCTGTTGGCCGCCGGAAAGTCTGGAGGGGAAATCGTTCATAAAACCCGCAAGACCCACCCTTTCCAGCAAGGCTTCCGCCCTTCTCCGCGCTTCATTCACCGGAATTTTGCGTACATGCACAGGGGCAAGCATCACGTTTTCCAGCGCCGTTTTATGCTGAAAAAGGTTAAAGCTCTGAAATACCATGCCGACTTCCATCATAGCCGAGGCACGTTCCGGTGAACTCATTTTAACCCGGTTAACGCCTTTATCGCAGTCAAAAAGCAGTTTGTCCTCAATATATATCTGCCCTTCGTCAATTTTTTCAAGATGTTTAAGGCAGTGCAAAAACGTGGACTTTCCCGCGCCGGAAGGCCCTATTATACAGACTACCTCCATTTGCGCGATGTCAAGAGATACCGATTTAAGCACCTTGCGCTCGCCGAAAGCCTTGCTTACATTGACGGCGCGTATCATTGACATTTTTTTATCTCCATAACGACAGTAATTATATCAGGCATTATAGACCGAAAAGCGTTTTTCAAGTTTATGGAACACGAGGTTAAAGGCGGCGGTTATGACGAGGTATAAAATCATCGCCGGAATGTATACAAGCGCCGAGGCGCTGGACGATGAGATTGAACGTGTTACTTTAGTTATATCTGTAAGCGCGATAATGGAAACCAGCGAGGCGTCTTTTAGCACCATGATAAATTCGTTCCCTACAGGAGGAATAAGCCGGCGTATGGACTGAGGCACAATTACCAGCGCCATCGTTTGGGCGTAAGACAGGCCGAGCGCGCGGGACGCTTCAAATTGCCCTTTGTCAATACTCTGAATCGCGGCGCGTATAATCTCCGCGCAATATGCCGCGGAATTCAGACCAAACGCGATAAATGCCGCAAGAAAGCGGTCGTTGATGACAAGATTGGGAGAGATTTGCGGCAGTCCGTAATAGATAAAGTATAACTGCATAAGAAGGGGTGTGCCGCGGAAAAAGAAAATATATCCGGAGCAGAATTTGCTCAGCGCTTTATTACTAGACATTTTCCCAAGCGCGAGAAAAAAACTTAAAACAAGCCCCGCGCAAACCGCGGTAAGCGTCAACAGAATCGTTACCTGAGCGCCTTCCAACAGCGGTGGAATCCAACTTATTACTTTTTGTAAAGAAGTCATATATTATATTCTTGTATTATCTTCTTGTCGCGGAAACCATATCTATTTTAAACGTATCTTCCGATATTCTTTTCATCGTTCCGTCCGCGAATAGTTCGTAAAGGGCTTTGTCCAGCGCCTCCGTAAGGGCGGTGTTATTTTTATTGATGCATATCCCGAATTGTTCTTTAGAGTCTTCCTGCCACACTGTTATAAAAGGACTGTCCGGCGCGTCTCCGTAATAAATCGCGACAGGGCTGTCACAAATTATCGCGTCAATCCGTCCTATTGTAAGGTCGTCAAAACAATTGATTATTTTGTCGTAGGCAAACGGTGCAAGTTGTATACCTTCATTTATGAGGTTGGCGGCGTAAATGCCGGAAACAGTATCCCCCTGATAGCCTACTTTTAGCCCGTTTAAGTCCTGCGGTCTTGTTATATTTTTTGACGTTTTTTTGAGTGTTACAACAGATTGAACGCTGTTGATGTAAGGTCTAGTAAAGTTGTAGATCTTTTTGCGCTCATCCGTTATTGTGATTGACGATATCGCGCAGTCGTATTTATTGGTTACGACACCGGCAAAAATGCCGTCCCAAGCCGTGTCGGTAAACTTGACTTCAAGCCCGAGTTTTCCGGCAAGAGCTTTTGCCATGCTTATATCAAAGCCCAACGGCGTTTTTCCGTCTGAATCATAGTATTCAAACGGCGGGTAGCCTATCTCGACTCCTACATTTAGGATGCCTTTTTCAAGGGTCATTCTGTCTCTCGTGCTTTCCTGCTTTTTTCCACCCGCAAAAACAGCCTGAGAAATCAGCGCCGCGAGTAAAATAAATATGATTTTTTTCATTGTTTTCCTCCCTTCCCGCGCAGGTTTCTACAAGCGTATTTTCATCATATCCTATAACGCCAACTTTTATTGTGTCAATATATTTTAAATCGGTGTTCAATAATTTTAAAAACAGGCGATATATAGCAGCAGAAAAAAGGGTAGCGGGTGAAAAGTGTGAAGTTCTTGGTAAAGATGTATGCTAAGGTATTGGCAGTAAACGAATTATAGCGAAAAGAAACAGGTAAAAACATTTTTTGCTCACCACACGTTTGGGAACGCTTGGAGAGGAAGGACAAAAATTCTATAATACTACGATGTCTGTCAAAGAAAAACTGTTCAGAGGTCTGGATTTTGGCAAAATTGAAGCCGGTAAGGACTTTAACGAGGCGGCGGTGCGGGCCGTCATCATAGATCCGATACTGAAAGAAATCGGATTTACCCACGAAAATATATTGCGTGAAAAAGCTCTTCAAAGTCCGTTTTTGCGGACTGGGAGCAAAAAAAGAAAGGTACATTTGATTCCCGACTATATTTTAAAAGTAGAAAACGGTTACGCATGGGTTTTGGACGCGAAAGCGCCCGGTCAAAAAATAATAGATGGTGACAATGTAGAACAGGCGTATATGTACGCGACCCACCCTGAGATAAGGAGTAAATATTTCGCGCTCTGCAACGGTACGGAATTCGCCTGTTGGAGAACTACGGAAACAGAAAAGCCCGCGCTGTATTTTCCCGTGAGCGCTATTGATGAACATTGGGAAACCCTGCAAAAACTCCTTTCTCCCGGCAGCTTCCAGCCGGGTAAAACATTTTCTTATGACAAGCCTGCGCCGGTAAAACCCGGCAAACAGTTTGATTACGTGAGCCGTCCGCTTCCGGGAGAAATTAACGTAAAAAAACAGCAGGCAAAACGGCATTTTGGATGTAACGCCTACTTTACGCGGCAGGCGTGGAATGTGGTGGCCGAATACATAAAAAACTTTTCGCAAAAGGGGGACGTGGTACTTGACCCGTTTGGCGGAAGCGGCGTTACTGCGGTAGAGGCTGTGGTAAACGGCAGGTCCGCGGTACACGTTGACCTAAACCCGCTTTCCGTTTTTATAACAAAAGCGCTGTTGTCTCCGGCAAAACGGGAAGAACTTACGGAATGTTTTACAAAAATAAAAGAAGAATATATAAAGCTTGAACCCAAAACGGAAACGCAAATACGGGAAACAATACAAAAATACCCGGGTCCGAAAAATTTACCCTTGCCAAAAGGGTCGGATGCCGGAACGGTAAAGGAATTGTTTACGGACGAACAGTTGGCCGAGTTATCCTTGCTCAAAGCGCTGATACATAAACACACGGCAAAAAAAGAAAATATACGGCTTTCGTTATTGCTTGCCTTTTATAACACCGTTTCGGTGATGAATAAAACCTATCACGAAATGCCCAATGGCGGCCCGGTCAATTTTGTGATGTATTACCGCTATCGTGTCGCGCCCGATCCCGCAGTGCGTGATATAATGACTGTGTTCACAAATAAATTTAATCGGGTTTACAATGGCAAAAAAGAAATAGAGCAAGTATGCCTGCCTAATCACAAAACGGTTCAAGACGCTTTAAACGATGTCAAAATAATAAAAGGAAACGCCGCCGATTTATCTTTTTTGCAAAAAGAAAGCGTGGATTATATCTATACCGACCCGCCCTACGGCAAGAAGATACCATATCTTGATTTATCGGTTATGTGGAACGCATGGCTTGATCTTGACGTGAGTGAAGCGGATTATGAGCAGGAAGCCATCGAAGGCGGCGAACATAACAAAACCAAAGAACAGTACAACGCGCTCATTTCCAAGAGCATCGAGGAAATGTACCGCGTTCTGAAGTTCGACCGCTGGCTTTCGTTTGTTTTTGCCCATAAAGACCCGGAATTCTGGCACCTGATAGTTGAAACCTGCGAAAAATGCGGCTTTGAGTACATAGGCGCGGTTCCGCAGAAAAACGGGCATCCCAGTTTCAAGAAAAAGCAGCATCCTTTTACCGTGCTGTCCGGTGAGCTTATTATTAATTTTCGCAAAACGCGCAATCCAAGAGCGGTGTTAAAGGCAAATCTTGGCATGGATGTTGGAGAAATCGTCATACAAACGATTGAAGGCATCATAGCCAAAGACGATGGGGCGACGCTGGAGCAGATTAACGACGAACTTATCATTAAAGGGCTTGAATGGGGATTTTTAGACCTGCTTAAAAAAGAATACAGCGACCTTACGCCGTTGCTGCTTGAAAAATTTGAATATGACGCAAATACGCAAAAATACAGCATAAAGAAAAATACGAGGTTTCAGACCCGTCTGGATCTTCGGTTAAGGATTAAATACTATTTAATCAGTTATCTGCGGCGTATGGAGCGCGAAAATAAAACTCCTTCGTTCAACGAAATAGTATTTGCTATACTGCCGCTGCTCAAAAACGGCGTAACGCCGGAACATCAGACTATTTTGAACGTGCTGGAAGATATTGGCGAAAAAACCGGCCTTGATTCGTGGCG
>JAITDS010000168.1 GCA_031282435.1 Spirochaetaceae bacterium | reverse complement strand
CATGGGGCGTACCTCTGTAAAACAGATTTCTTTTAAATTTCCATTCTACATCAGGCCGCCTCTTATGGCGCGGGTGTCCTATTTCTTTCTGAGACTATACACGATTTTTACCCGCTACCAAAAAAGGAGTAGTGGGTCAAATATGTGAAATTCTTGGTAAAGAATATGCTAAAGTATTGTCAGTAAACGAATTACAACGAAAAGGAACAGGCAAACAACAGTTTTTGCTCACCACCGACAGCGAACGGACAGGCGGCTTGACGGGATTGGGAAAAAGAGCTAAGGTATATCATCCCCTTATCCGTGCGCTATAACGGCGCGGCGGATCATTTTAGTCCATAAGGAGAAGGATATGCGAAAGTATGAATTGATGGTTATTTTTCCACAGGAAGAAGACCAGTACAAGGAAGGCAGAGATCACCTACTGTCTGACCTTGCGGCCGGCGGCGCTGAAATTGAAAAGACCGATGAAATCGGCGATCGTGATTTAGCGTACGAAATTGATAAAAGAACGCGCGGGCGCTATGTATTGTTTACCCTAAGACTTGCCCCGGCAACAATTACTAATCTTGACCGGGTTTTTAAGCTAAATAACAATCTTGTCAGGTATCTTTTTGTCAGAATAGAAGAGTAAGGAGCATATATGATGGATTTGAATCATGTGTCTCTTATAGGCAGGTTGACGCGGGATGCCGAATACAAAGTTTTACCCAGCGGACAGGCCGTATGTAATTTTTCCATAGCCGTGAACCGCCGGCGTAAAAACGGCGATTCATGGGAAGACGAGGCGAATTATTTTGACATAGTGCTGTGGGGCAAACAAGCCGACTCATTGAACCGTTATCTTGTTAAAGGGAAACAGATAGGCATTGACGGGGAACTTAGACAAGACAGATGGCAACAAGACGGACAAAACCGTTCAAAGGTAGTAATTTCAGCGATAAACGTACAACTTTTGGGCGGAGGGCCAGGACAAGGCGGCGGAACCGGACAGAGCTATTCGGGCGCGTCCGGCAGCGCGTATCATGCGGGCGGCGGAGGCGGGAACGTCAACCCCTACGGCGAGAGTGGAGATATGGACGGAGGGGCAAGAAATATACCTTCGGACCATCAATTTACGGATGACATTCCGTTTTAACTGCGGCGGTTTTCCAAAAACACTCAGAGCGGTGATTTTGAGAAAGACGAAAACATTAGACTTGTTCAAAACCGGTTGTTTGCCGGTTAAGTTTCGGGAAAACTTACAAGTCTTGCGGTTTTTGGGGCTTAAATGCCCTTCGCTAAAGCCTTAGAAAACCGCATCTTTAGCGGAAGTCGGAAACTTGAGGTTTCCGAACAATTCTATTGTAAAATTTTACAGAAGGATGAATCATGGCAGAAAATAGGTTTATGAATAGAGACGGCGAGCGCCATACAAGGCCGGATCGCGGGCAAGATGCTGACGGACGGGACGGCGATGACCGCGGGAGAGGACGCGGCGGAAAAGTTTTTTTTAAGAAAAAAGTATGCAAATTCTGTACGCAAAAACTTAAAATTGATTACAAGGACACAGACGCTCTACGCCGTTTTATTACGGAACGCGGGAAAATATTGCCGCGCCGCATCACCGGAACATGCGCAAAACACCAACGCGCGCTGGCGGAAGCAATTAAACGGGCGCGAATTATAGCGTTGCTTCCGTTTGTCGCAAATTAACGCTGAGTTGTTGACTGAGCGGCAGTACACTGTAGGAGTCTTAATATGAACACGAAAGTTATTTTGAATAAAGATGTTTCCACACTCGGCGAGGAAGGAGACGTAAAGGAAGTTGCGAAAGGATACGCTCGTAACTACTTGTTTCCGCGTGGAATTGCTTTACCGTACACAAAAAGGATATTAGAGCTATTCGAAGCGCGAAAAGAAGAAATTGCGGAACGGAAAAAACTGAAACGACAGGACGCTTCGAGTATAAAAGAACGGCTGGAAGCGCTTGAACTGGCTATAACAATGCCTGCCGGAGCCAACGGGAAACTCTACGGCGCGGTTACAAGTTTGTCCGTGATGGAAGAGCTTGAAAAACTGGGATTTCAGATTGAGCGAAAACGCATTGAAATACCGGGCAATACTATTAAAAAAGTTGGCAAATACAAATTTATCGTTAAATTGTATGGAAACACTAGCGCCGAGTTGTTTATTAACATAACGGCTCAGGAAGAAAAACATACGCCGAAAGAGTCTCCGGCTAAAGAGAAACGGAAGCGTTGGCATGAAGCGCGACAAGAAGATGAAAACGGAGACGCGCCGGCGGAAGCCGTTTCTTCAACCAAAGCAGAGGCCGGCGGTTCCGTTCCCGCGGGAACTGAGGAAAACTCCGCGGCGGAGTAGGATATGCCGAAAAGCGCTGCATCCTACCAGCCGCTGAAAGATAAAATACCGCCTCACAACGATGATGCCGAGCGCGCCGCGCTCGGCGCCATGTTGTTGGACTCGGAGGCTGTTCCCGCCGCCCAGCAGTATCTACGGCCTGAAGATTTTTATTCCAGCGCCAACAGCCGTATATACAAGGCTATACGCGCATTGTACGATGACGGCGGTAAGAAGGCGGATTTAATTACCGTCCGCGATGTCTTGCAGCAGACCGGGGACCTTGAGGCGGCGGGCGGCGAGGCATACATAGCCTCGTTGACAAATGTTGTGCCAACCAGCGCAAATATTGAATATTACGCCCAAATAGTGCAGGATTGCGCGTTGCGGCGCGCGCTTATTCAAGCGGCCTCAAAAATCAGCGCGTACTCATACGATATTTCTGAAGATTCAAGTCTTCTTTTAGAAAAGGCGCAGCAACTTGTCTTTGATTTAACGGACAGGAAGCGGGTTTTAAATTTTCGCAGTGTGCATGAAACAGTTCCTGAAGCAATAGAGCGGATTGAAAAACTGTATCATACTAAAGACGCTTTTACCGGAGTGCCTTCCGGCTTTGAAGAGCTTGATAGAATGACTTCAGGTTTCCAAAACGCGGAGATGATAGTGATAGGGGCGCGGCCTTCAATCGGGAAAACCGCCTTTGCCTTAAATATGGCCGCTAATATCGCGATACACGAAAGACGCCCCGTTGCTTTTTTTACGCTGGAAATGACGGACGTGGCGCTTGCTACACGCCTTATTTCTTCCGAATCACACGTTGATTCCAACTCGCTCAAGACCGGTTTTGTTAAAGCGTCCGATTTTGAAAAAATACTGGAGGCGGCGGGACGAATATACGATGCCCCGCTTTACACCGTTGATATGCCGAACATGAAGCTTCTGGATTTGCGTACACAGGCGCGCAGGCTACGTTCCATGAAGCAGATAGAAATAATTTTTATAGACTATCTTGGCCTAATCAGCACGGAAGATTCAGGGATGCCGCGTTTTGAGCAGGTGTCTGAAATCTCACGCTCATTGAAAGGATTGGCGCGAGAACTAAATATCCCTGTCGTCGCCCTTTCACAGATAGGCCGTCCGGCGGAAGGTCAGCGCCCAAACCTTGCTTCATTGAGGGATTCAGGCGCTGTTGAACAGGATGCCGACGTTGTAATGTTCCTGCACCGTGAACGCAGGCAGGAGACAAGACCGGGCGAATCCGCCCCCGATGCGATTGAGACGGAACTTATTATCGCAAAACAGCGTAACGGTCCGGTGGGAACGGTGAATCTAGAATTTCGCCCCAAGTTTACTGAATTTCGCCCCAAAGAATATCGCTCTAACGTCGTTGAATTTCACCCTAAATAACCGCTGATAAGAACGGACTTGTCCGCCAACCTGATTGTTTGCCGCCATAGTCCTCGCAAAATACGGAGCATTTTGCGAGGCTTGCCCGATAAGCAACCGGGTTATTGAACGTCCAATGATTTATATAATACTATTAAAACAGCGGGTTTTAATTATAGAACTTGTTCGCCAGTCCGGTTATTTGCCGCCCTTACTATAAACCTCTGTTTTTTGGGGGAAAAGTATTTCTGCTTCGATAATTCCAGAGCGTTGCCCAAAACAGAATATTTTGCAATTTTCAGCGGAAGTTGACCAAGCCGTACTTGACTTGCGGAAACTTGAGATTTCCGGCCCCCTATTCGCTAACGATATAATTGAACGGATTAGGACGAAGATTTTAAGAGCAGGAGGATACCGATATGTTGTTTAATAACATAATAAAATATGCCATTCGCCGGAACACGGCGCTTGCGGCTGTATATGCCGCGCTTTTAGCGGCAGGATGCGCCCACAATCAAGGCGGAGAAACCGGCGGCAGTGCTAAAGAGGCGGATGAAACTCCTTTAACTAAGGAGTATTACCGCGAAGATTTGGAACTTTTAGGCGCCCTTCCTGATTATGTGAGCGAATATTTGCTCGGAATTTCCGCCGCATTTGCGGCGCATGACTCCGTTTTTCTGCTTGCGCAAGGCGAGGCCGGGTACGAAAAAGATGTCCGGCCTTTTGTAAACGATGACGAGTACCTTGCGTTGCTGTATCGCGCCGGGGCTTATGCCGAAGACGCGGAATGGTCGTCTCCATTTTCTGTCGATATCGATAACGTTAGTTTTATTGACTACACCGATTGGCGGGAACATGGCCCTGTTTTAGAAATTGACGGAATTATGCAAATGAAAAAAGGTCCCCCGCTCTCTTTTAGCATAATACTGCTTTGGCGTCTGCCTCAGCCCAAGATACTAGGCATCTACCCTTAGGATACAAGTCGGACACCGGCGGTCCCCTGTACCGCCCTTTACAACGAAAAAGGGCTTCGGTTAGCGATACGTTTAAATTCGGGCGCATTTTTGCCCGCTTTCGCGGGCAAAAACCGGGCTATCCGCTCCAATTAAACAGGACGGCGCGCCGTCCTGTTTAATTCCGCTACTATCCCTTGCGTCTATGATAAAAGCCAAGCAGTTTTTTTTTCAACATTTCATAACTTTTTTCTTTTTCTAAAAAACGCCGGTACTGAGCCATCTTTATCTCATGTTTTTTGACCTCCCCCCGTAATGGTATTCCTGTTTCTTTAGCATCTGAAAAATTTCCGCAAATACACGCCGTCTTAAACCGGTTCGTACAAGCCCGGCCATTTTATACCTCGTCAGCCGCTGATAACACCTGCGCAGCTTGAGACTACAGTCAAGAATATGATTGAGCGATTGCGTCACAAGGTTGCTGGGAGCTTCCTCCCTTTTTTATTCGTTCCCTTTATACTCGTTGACGTGTTGGAGTTTGAGACACGAGGAGCTGACCGTAAATACGAAGTAAAATGTTTAGGGTCATTAAACCGGCTCACATCGATTATATCCGCGATAATGGCTATAGCTATAAATACGCTGAGGAAACGGGGTTTCCTTCCCCCCTTCATGCCGGTCAATATCTCAATTTGGGACATGAACAGCTCGGCGTACACTAGTATCCGCTCTTTAAGCGACTCCGCAACCGCCTCCTCAAACTCAAGACAGTCTACCAAATAATTTACATGGTATCTCAATACCGGATCAGGGAATATTTCCCTTATCTTCACCCTGCTCTTCCTGTCAAAGATTTCTTCCCGCGTAAACCCGTATAGCCGCTCCTTCAAAACTGAGTGTATTCGGTTCTTTAGCTGAGTGGTTTGTTTCTTGTGCAACCGGTACGCGGGAAAAAACCCCCGAAGATACTGTATCTCTTTGGGTGGAATGGCCACGGGGGATATCGTTTGTTCCCCGGACAGTACCCGCGTTTTGATAATCCGGCTGAGTTTGTCCGCGCCCGGCTTGTCCGTATTAGTCCTCGCCAGACTGATTTGTTTCAGCTCATAGGTGTTCGCTATAACAAGCTCCTTGACCCGGCTCCGTATTTGCGTGTAAATCAATTCCTATAAACAGCATACGCGCCTCCTGAAAACTGCTAAACCGCAATGATAATGTCCTCATGAAAACGCAATAGAAATGACCTGTTTGGTAGAATAGCGGCAGGAGGCGGAGATGGCCGGGAGACTACCAACGGGACAAAAAGAATTATTACGCG
>JAITDS010000153.1 GCA_031282435.1 Spirochaetaceae bacterium | reverse complement strand
GGCCCCCCCCGACACATGGGTTTAAAACTAACACAATTAATTACCTTAACTAAAGGCCCGCGCCGGGGGGGGGGGGGGGGCGAGCGGAAAGGGTCGGCAGCCTCCTTTGTTAAAGCGCTAGAAACCGGGTTGTTTACGCTTGGTGGCGGGTTAAAAGGGTTGTTCACCAAAGGATTCTCTGAAAGAACCAGAAATTAATCACAACAACTTCCGCTTGAAAACGCAAAATGCCGCGCATTTTGCAAGGACTTGGATGACAACCAACCGGGTTGGCGAACAAGTCCAATATTTTTTGCCCGCCACCACGATTTTATGCATACCGGGATCTTTGGAAAAGCGTATTTCTTTTCGTACTAAACGGGAACGCCACGTTCTCAATGACAAAATTTGTTTTTTCCACTTTCATATCGAGAACTTATCATGTTTTTAAGGGTTTGTTAAGTAAACGCAATGGGTCTTGTAGGCGTTGAGCCGCGCAAGCGATTGAAGCGGAATTTGCGAAGCAAATTGGAGCGGAAAGCGCGGTTTTAGCCTGCGGCACCTGCCGCAGGCTAAAATGCGCCCAACTCTTTATTATTGAAATTATCGAATTTAAGCGTATTTCCCGTTAGTTAATGCCCCTTTTCTGGTAAAGGCAGGGCAGGAAACCTACCGGCGGGCTACTGGCGGGTGGCTGGCGGCTGACATGAAACCGGACTATAATCGATTGCAAATGCTTGACGGGAGACGTTATCACGGCGCAAGGGCGCTTATCATGGGGCTGGGAATTCACGGCGGGGGACTTGGGGCGGCGCGGTTTTTGGCAAGGTACGGGGCGCGTCTTACCGTTACGGACCTTCGCGGGGAGGACGCGCTGCGCCCTTCAATCGACGCGCTTGACTGGTTTGTAAAAAGCGTAAACGGCTGTCCTGTCAAATATACGCTTGGACGGCACGATATAAAAGACTTTGAAGAGGCGGACATTGTAATAAAAAACCCGGGTGTAAGGCCGGATTCTCCGTTTTTGAAGGCGGCGAATCTTGTTGAAACAGACATATCGTTGTTTTTGAAGCACAGTCCGGCGCGTCTTACCGCGGTAACCGGGTCAAAAGGCAAGTCTTTTACCGCGTCCGCCATACACTTTGGTCTGCGGGAGGCCGGACGCGCGGCCTTCCTTGGCGGGAACATCACGGTTTCCCCGCTTAATTTTCTGGAAGAGCTTACGCCCGACTGCGATGTTGTTTTGGAGCTTTCAAGCTGGCAGCTTGGCGACTTGCCGCCCGGTCTTTTGAAGCCGCGTGTCGCCGTCATGACCGCGATAATGCCGGATCACCTTGACCGTTACGGCTCAATGGAAAAGTATGTTGCGGACAAGCGCATCATTTATCAGGCTCAGGACGAGGACGATGCCCTGATCGCTTGTGATGACGACTGGGGACGCGGCTTTTTAAGCGAAAAAAAAGGAAAAACCTACTTGTATGGATGCGAAAAACCTGCGGACGGTATAGCGGGTGCTTTTTTTGGCAAGTTTGATAAGTTTGACAAGGAGGGCGGCTTTGACGGAATTGATAATATCGCGGGATTCGCCGCCGGCCCCATAGCGGGTCTTCGCTCCGGTGAGTCGGAGTGTATAGTGCCGGCGGATGTTACAGCTCCCGGCCTCCACCAAAAGATGAATCTTACGGCGGCGGGGCTTGCGTTGCTTGAGCTTGGAATTCCTGTTCCGTTGATAAGAGACTGTATGCGGCGCTTCCCGGGCATTGAACACCGTTTGGAATTTTTTTACGAAAAGAACGGGGCGCGTTTTTATAACGATACCGCCGCTACAATCCCCGAAGCCGCCGCCGCCGCGGTACGCGCTCTTGGCAATCCTGTCATTGTTACCGGCGGCACGGATAAAAATCTTAACTTTTCACCGCTTGCGGACGCACTTTTGGATGCCCGCGCCGTTGTTCTGCTCGCGGGAACCGGCAGCGCTAAACTGGCCGCGCTTCTTGAAGCAAGAAATAAGCCGTTCAGCGGGCCGTGGAACAAGCTCGAAGATGCCGTTAAAGCCGCCGTGAGCGCGGCGGTACCGGGCTGCGCCGTTGTTCTGTCTCCGGGCTGCGCCTCGTTTGAGATGTTTCTTAACGAATTCGACCGGGGCCGTAAGTGGAAAGCCGCCGTAATTAAGGTATGTGATGCTCTTACATAGGTGCTTTTCGTGTGGTAACGTTAATTTCTGTGAGTATTAAAGCTGTATGAACGCCGCCGGATTATTTACGGATGAACTGCTGGCGCGTATAGGCGCGGTAAAGGAGAACGGAAACAAGAATGTTCCCGTAAGCTCTTTGGAGTATGACTCGCGCTCTGCGGGCGCGGATAGTCTTTACTTTGCTCTGCCGGGTATACACACGGACGGGCATAATTTTATCGCAAGCGCTATAAAAAATGGAGCGCGTGTAATAGTTCACCAAAACGATATTCCCGTATACGACAAAAATATTTTTTATATACAGGTAAAAGATTCCCGCTCTGCGATGTCCGCTATAGCCGACAAATTTTACAGCTCGCCTTCAAAACGCTTGACTGTCATAGGCGTAACGGGAACTGAAGGAAAAAGCACCACTGTTTATCTTATATTTCAACTGCTAAAATTAGCCGGAAAAAAAGCGGGTTTTATTTCTACCGTGCAGTACAGTGTTGACGGCGCGGAGCGGTGGAACACTGAACACCAGACAACGCCGGAAGCGCCGTTGATACACAAGCGTCTTGCGGAAATGCTGGAAAACGGCTGTGAATACGCCGTTTTGGAGGCAAGTTCGCACGGACTTTCGCCCCGCACGAATAGGTTGGGCGATGTGGCGTTTAACGCGGCTGTCATGACCAACGTTACGCATGAACATCTTGAATTTCACGGCACTTGGGAACAGTACAGAAGCGACAAGGCTAATCTTTTCCGCGCATTAGATGTTTTAGATAAAAATGATAAGCAAAAATTGAAACCTTTCGGCGTTATCAACGCGGATGACCCAAGCGCTTCGTATTTTGCCGCTTGTACGAAGCAAAAGACTTTTACGTACAGTGTTAGGGGCTGTCCTGACGCGGATTTGCTTGTAAGCGGGTTAAAATCTTATCCGCATGGCAACGAGTATGATGTTACGGTCTGCGGCGGCGCAGCGTTTCATGTTAAAGACAGACTGCCGGGCGCGTTTAACGCCGGAAACACGCTGGCTAGTCTATTGTGCGTCTCAAATTTGACGCAAATACCGGCGGCGGACCTTTGCCCGCTTGTTTTGGATTTAAAGCCGGTACGCGGCAGGATGACGGCGGTTCAAAAAGGGCAGTCTTTCGAGGTTCTTGTTGACTACGCCCATACGCCGTCATCATTCGAGGCAGTCTTTCCGCCGCTTAGGGAGCGCATGAACAAGCAGGGCGGGCGTTTGATAGTGTTGTTTGGTTCCGCGGGCGAGCGCGATACGCAAAAGCGCTCGTTGCAGGGAAAAATAGCGGCGCGTTATTCGGATATGATTTTTTTATGCGATGAAGACCCGCGTGGCGAGCCGCCTATGTCGATTTTAGAAGAAATCGCGGCGGGTGTTGTTTCCCTGCCGCCAAATGAATGTTTTCCAAAAAATGGTTTCAAACAGGGTGAAAATCTTTTTTTAATACCGGACAGGCCATCCGCGATACGGGCGGCCTTTTCCGCCGCGAAAGCAGGCGATACTGTCCTGCTGCTTGGCAAGGGGCATGAAAACTCCATTATCTATTCAAACTATACGATGAAGTATGACGAGATTGCGGAGGCGGAAAGAGCTCTTACTGAAATGTCGGGTAGTGTCGATTGATTATGCAAGGCCGGCGCGCTGCTAATCTTTTGGTGGCGTGCTAAACTTGTTGCAACTATTAAGCGGGGGGGGGGGGGTACATCAGCGCCGGCACTATGGGGGTAAACATCCATAGCTGTCTTGCGGTGACACCTGACGGACCGGTACTCGGGGCGCCGTATCAAACGGGTTATAACCGGGAGAAGCCGAAGAACGG
>JAITDS010000147.1 GCA_031282435.1 Spirochaetaceae bacterium | reverse complement strand
CCCCCACTTAATATTTTTATTTTTAATTTGCGTGTTTATATTGGGTTTTGTCTCTCATTTTTTCAAACAGCGGGGGGGGGGGGGGGGGCCCCTCCCCCCTCGCTACAGCCCCGCACTCCGGTCGGTATGCCCGCGCCTACGGCGCGTTCACACCTCCCTACGTTTGGTCTTCCGCTACCCCCCTCTGCGGGGGCATTGCCCCCGCAACGCCCCCATCCCGGTGGTGGTTTGGTTCCCCGATAACAAAGGTGCCGGATAGTTACCAATAATTTCAGGACACAACCCGCTTTTAGAAAAAAGCGGCCAAAAATGCGCCCGTATCTATTATGGATCTCTTTTAATTAACGCCTTCATTAGGGCGGGGAATCTCATTCAGCCTCTTCTTTTACAAGATTACCCGGCACAAGCAATACCTCATCGGACTGGGATTCAAGTTCACGGCGTTTTAGGATTTCGTCCATATAAGCGTCAAGATCCTGCTCCTCATCGTCAAACAGTTTAGGATCGCGGTAATTCTTCATGCCGGTACCGGCAGGAATTGGGTGGCCTATAATAATATTTTCTTTTAAGCCGCGCAAATAATCGGAAGAACAAGCGATAGCCGCGTTGGTAAGCACCCGCGTTGTTTCCTGAAACGAAGCAGCCGACAAGAACGAATCAATGTTAAGACTGGCCTTAGTTATCCCCTGGAAAACAGGACGGGCCACGGCAGGCTGGCCGCCTTCCGCAACCACGCGGGTATTCTCTTCATGAAAACGATACTTATCAACCATCTGACCAAAAATAAAGCGGGTATCGCCCACAGCCACAATTTCTACCTTACGCATCATTTGACGAATTATAACGCCGATATGCTTATCGTTTATCGAAACGCCCTGCAATAAGTAGACCTGCTGTATCTCGTCCATAAGGTAGCGCTGCAAGTGGCTTTCTCCCAAGATGTGCAAAACCTCGTGCGGATTGTACGCGCCAACGCACAACGGCTCTCCCGCTTCCACAGTGTCGCCGTCACGCACCAAAAGACGCTTAGTCATAGGAATAAGATGCTTGAACTCCTTGCCGAACTCATCCTGTATAATTACTATACGCTTACTCTTAATGATACCCTTAAACAAAACTTTACCGGCAGCCTGCGCCAAAACCGCGGGACTTTTAGGTTTACGCGCCTCGAAAAGCTCGCTTACACGAGGAAGACCGGACGTAATATCCATAGCCTTAGCCGATTCTTTTAAAGTCTTGGCAATAGTCTTGCCGGCAACAATCTTGTCGCCGTCGTCAACGAGCAAGTACGCGCCGCCGGGAAGGAAGTAGGAAGCCTGCTCGTTGCCGTCGTCATCAACAATAAGAATACGCGGCTGCTTGCTTTCAAGCTGGAACTCGGTAATACGCTTTTCAATATTGCCGGTTTCCTCGTCCACCTCTTCCTTCAACGTAGAACCTAGTATAATATCCAAAAGTTTGATTGTGCCGGAGGCTTCCGCGATAATCGGGTCAGAGAACGGGTCAAACACGGCAATAGTCTTTTCGGCGGCTATAACCTCACCCTGCTTAACGGCAAGATCGGAGCCGTTGCGTATTTCGATACGCTGTTCCGTGCCGATAAGGTATAGTTTGCCGTCCCGCACCATAGCGTAAGCGATTTCGGGCGATTTTATACTCTTAGTCCCGTGTCTGATTATAGGCTCGTCGCGTATTACCTTTTTGCCGTCTTCAACAAGAACTTCGTCATTTTTATCAAGCGTGTACTCTTTAATAATTCTATTAACTATAATGCTGCCTTTACGAGTAAACAGCCAGTGTCCGTTTTCCAGTTCAACGTGAGCGCCCGTAATATCACGAATATAGACCGGATACTTTAGGAAAGTACGGTTATCCTCGCTCACCTTAGTCGCCGCGCCGCCTATGTGGAAAGTTCGCATCGTAAGCTGAGTACCGGGCTGACCTATAGACTGCGCGGCGATAGTTCCGACAGCTTCACCTATGTCTACCGTACGGTTTGTCGCAAGATTGCGGCCATAACATTTACGGCAAACACCGTGCTGCGCCTCGCAGGTTAATACGGTGCGGATATGAACCGCCTCGATACCCGCGTTTTCTATCTTTTCAGCAATATCTTCCGTTATTTCTTCATTTACATCTATTATAATTTCGCCCGTTATCGGGTGTTTTACACGTTCAAGAGTATAACGCCCGACAATACGCTCACTAAGACGCTCGACAATTTCCTCGCCGTCCTTAATCGCCGAGTACGATGCGCCGTTTATCGTGCCGCAGTCGTCCTCATTTACAACCATATCCTGCGCTATGTCAACAAGACGACGTGTAAGATAGCCGGCTTCCGCTGTTTTAAGAGCCGTATCCGCCAAACCTTTACGCGCTCCGTTAGTCGATATAAAGAATTCGATAACCGAAAGCCCCTCCTTAAAATTGGAGCGTATCGGAAGCTCTATAATATCGCCGGAAGGTTTAGCCATGAGACCGCGCATACCGGCAAGCTGACGAATCTGGTTGCGGCTTCCGCGGGCGCCGGAGTTTGCCATCATATATACCGAGTTAAACCCGTCCCGGTCGGCTTCCAGAGTTTTCATCATTATATTTGTAAGATCTTCGTTGGTCTTCGACCAAACTTCAACGACACGGTTATAACGTTCTTCCGCCGTTATATGCCCCTGCCGCCATTGTTTTTGGATAGAATCGACCTCTTTATTAGCCTTGTCTATCATTTCGGCTTTTTCTTTAGGAACAACAACATCGTCCACGCCTATAGTCGCCCCGAAAATCGTGGCGTACTTATATCCGGTATTCTTTATCGCGTCCAGCATATTCACCGTTGTCCACGAACCCTTTTCAGCAAAAACATATTCAATCAAGGCCCGAAGCTCCTTGTCTTTAAGCTCGTAGTTTATAAACGGAATATCAGCCGGAAGCTCTTCGTTAAGCACAAGCCTTCCCGCGCTAGTTTCGATATACCCGTTTTTATTGGATTTTGCTTCAACACCGAGTTTTTCCCAGACAAGAGCCTTGGCCGGTTTCGCGTATATCTTCGCCTCCCATTCAAGAGTCTTAGAATCTACCGCCATAAGAATGTCTTCAAGAGATGAAAAGTATTTATCCGTTCCCTTTGCGTTAGGCTTTATCCGTGTAAGAAAGTTGATGCCCAGCACCATATCTTGAGACGGGAATACCACCGTTTTACCATTGGCGGGGTTTAACAGATTCCGCGCCGAAAGCATAAGAGTCCAACATTCCATCTGCGCCGCCTGAGTAAGAGGCACATGGACGGCCATTTGGTCGCCGTCAAAGTCCGCGTTAAACGCATGACATACGAGCGGATTCAGCTTTATCGCCTTGCCTTCAACCAAAACCGGCTCGAAAGCCTGTATACCAAGCCTGTGCAGCGTAGGGGCGCGGTTCAACATTACAGGATGCTCCTGTACAACCTCATCCAAAATAGCAAAAACCTCAGGTTTTTCCTGTTCAACGTGCATTTTTGCCTTTTTAATGTTGCCCGCCATCTCCTTATCAACCAGCTTTTTCATGATAAACGGCTTAAAAAGCTCCAAAGCCATCTTGGTGGGAAGGCCGCACTGCCACATTTTAAGGTCAGGACCGACAGTTATAACGGAACGCCCCGAATAATCCACACGTTTACCAAGCAAGTTTTGCCTAAAGCGGCCTTGTTTACCTTTCAGCATATCGGAAATAGACTTTAGCGGACGGTTAGAAGCGCCCTTTATGACCCGTTTTTTCTTAGAATTGTCAAAAAGCGCGTCAACAGCCTCTTGAAGCATACGTTTTTCATTTCTGATGATAATATCAGGCGCGTTAAGAGAAATTAAACGTTTAAGCCGGTTGTTGCGGCTGATTACACGGCGGTACAAGTCGTTCAAATCACTTGTCGCGAAACGACCGCCGTCAAGCTGAACCATTGGACGCAGTTCCGGCGGAATAACCGGTATAACTTCCAGTATCATCCACTCCGGCTTATTGTCCGAAGCGCGAAAACTTTCAACAATGTCGATACGTTTCAACAGCCGCTTATCGCTTTTAGCCCCTTTCTCTATCATTTTTGCGCGAAGCTCGGTGGCAAGAGTGTCAAGCTCAACCTCTTCAAGCAATGTTTTGATAGCCTCGGCGCCCATTTCGGCGCTAAAACCGTTAGGATGACGTTCTTGCGCGTCGTAGTATTCATCCTCGTTCAAGATTTGCATCTTTTTAAGGTCGGTATCACCCGGATCAAGCACTATGTACTTTTCGTAATACAAAACGGAGCGCAGTTGATTCATCGGAATATCCAGCAAAAGACCAATACGGCTAGGCACCGAGCGGTAGTACCAAATGTGAGATACCGGAGCCGCAAGCTCGATATGCCCCATACGTTCACGCCTTACCTTAAAGTGCGTTACCTCAACGCCGCAACGATCGCAGATAACACCTTTGTACCGGATAGACTTAAACTTTCCGCAGTAACATTCCCATTCTTTCGTGGTGCCAAAGATACGCTCACAGAAAAGCCCGTCTTTTTCCGGACGCAAAGTCCGGTAGTTTATCGTTTCAGGTTTTTTAACCTCTCCGTATGACCAGCTTCGAATCATATCCGGCGAGGCCAGCCGTATTTTTATTGAATTAAAATCTTGAATATCGCGCATACTTTTTCCTTCAGTCTCCTTTTACACTAAAAATTCGATCCGGCACGAGTAATAAGCTCCTCATCGCGTTCCGTAAGCGGTATCTGCTTGTCTTTTTCATCGTATATAGTCATGTCAAGCGCAAGCCCGCGAAGTTCCTGCACCAAAACGTTGAAAGATTCGGGAATACCGGCAGTTGTCGAAGGCTCACCCTTAACTATAGCTTCGTAAATTTTGGAACGCCCCGTCATGTCGTCCGACTTTATAGTCAAAAGCTCCTGCAAAGTGTTCGCCGCGCCATAGGCTTCCAGCGCCCACACTTCCATCTCTCCAAGCCGCTGACCGCCGAACTGCGCCTTTCCGCCAAGCGGCTGCTGAGTTACAAGCGAATACGGCCCCGTCGAGCGGGCGTGCATTTTATCGTCAACCAAATGGTGCAGTTTAAGGAAATATATCACCCCGCAGAATATCGGATTTATGAAAGGCTCGCCCGTGCGCCCGTCCCGCAACGTTGTTTTAGAGTTGGCCGGCAATCCCGCCTCTTTAAGTTTTTCCTCAATTTCCTCGGCGGACGGAGACTGGAAAACCGGAGAAGAGTACCATTCGTCCAGCTTGACAGCCGCCCAGCCAAGCTCCGTTTCCAACAACTGCCCTATGTTCATGCGGCTGGGTACGCCGAGCGGCGTAAGACAAAGATCAAGCGGAGTGCCGTCTTCCATGTACGGCATATCCTCTTCCGGCAAAATACGGGCTACAACACCCTTGTTGCCGTGCCGCCCGGCCATTTTATCGCCCTCGCGCAGTTTACGCTTAGCGGCAATCAGAACCTTAACCATTTCGTCAACACCCGGATTCAGGTCGTCCCCTTCACCGCGGCGCAGACGTTGAATATCTATAACCGTGCCGTCTACACCGTGCGGGGCGCGCAACGACGAATCGCGCACCTCCTTAGCCTTCTCGCCGAAAATCGAGTTTAAAAGCTTGAACTCAGGCGTAGTTTCGGTTTCACTTTTAGGAGTAACCTTGCCTACAAGAATATCGCCGTCCCGCACTTTCGCGCCTATACAGATAATTCCTTCCGCGTCAAGATTATCAAGACTTTTTTCACTGGCGTTAGGAATATCCCGCGTTATTTTTTCCGGCCCCAGCTTGGTCTCCCTAACTTCGGTTATAAATTCCTTAATATGTATTGAAGTGAACAAATCATCCTTAACCACACGGTGGGAGATAAGAATAGAATCTTCATAATTGTAACCGTTCCAAGGCATAAAACCGACAAGAACATTGCGCCCCAAAGCAAGCTCGCCATGGTCGGTTGCCGGCCCGTCCGCAATTACCTGACCTTCCGCGACTTTATCGCCCGCAAGCACTATGGGACGCTGGTTGTAACAAGTATCCTGATTCGTGCGCTGAAACTTTATCAGCTTATATTCATCTACCTGCTCCGCGTCTTCATCCGGAATTATCTCGATTCTATCGGCGCAAACATATTTAACAATACCAGCACGCCTTGACTTAACCAGTACGCCGGAATCATAGGCGCATTTGGCTTCCATACCGGTGCCGACACGCGGAGCTTCAGGAAATACAAGCGGCACGGCTTGACGCTGCATATTTGAACCCATAAGAGCGCGGTTAGCGTCATCGTGTTCAAGGAACGGAATAAGACTTGCCGACACGGAAATTATCTGCTTAGGCGACACATCCATATATTGCAGATCCTCAGGCGCGCGGGTAGTATAATCCCCCTGCCTTCTACATGAAACCTGACCATCGGAAAAAGAACCGTCTTTATTCAACTTCGCGGATGCCTGCGCTATGTAATACTTATCTTCTTCGATTGCGGAAAGATACTCAACCTGCGTTGTCGCCTTTCCCTTCAAAACCTTGCGATACGGAGTTTCAAGAAAACCGTAATCATTTACCTTCGTATAATTCGCAAGCGACACAATTAGACCAATGTTCGGACCTTCAGGAGTCTCTATCGGGCACATTCTGCCGTAATGAGTGTAATGCACGTCGCGCACCTCAAAACCGGCGCGGTCGCGGGAAAGTCCGCCGGGACCAAGAGCGTTAAGACGGCGTTTGTGAGTAAGCTCGGCCAACGGATTTACCTGATCCATAAATTGAGACAACTGACTTGAACCAAAAAATTCTTTTATCGCCGCGACAAGCGGTTTTATAGAGATAATATCCTGCGGCTTTATAGTATCGGTTTCTTTAAGACTCATCCGCTCGCGGGCAATACGCTCCATGCGGCTGAACGCCGTTTTGATGATGTTCGACATCAACTCTCCCACGGAACGGACACGGCGGTTGCCCAAATGATCTATATCGTCCGCGTTTTCATCCCCCGCGTACACCTTAATCAGGAACTTCATGGTAGCGATGATGTCCTGCCTTGTCAGTATCGTTTCCTTAAGCGGCGGGTCGTGGTCAAACTTTTTGTTCAGTTTGTAGCGCCCCACACGCCCTAAATCGTAACGCCGCGATGTAAAAAACATACCGGTAAGATCTTTTTTCGCCTGTTCCACAGTTACGGACTCGCCCGGAGCAAGCACGGTATAAACGTGGGCAAGAGCCTCTTCTTCGGTCGGCTCGTCATTTTCCTTGTTTTCGCACGGGAATTTTATGGCTTCACGCTCAAAACAATTGATTATTATTGGAGAATTGAGCGAATCGGGCGCTTCAAAATCAATCAACTTAATCTGAGTGATACCGTTAGCCAGCAGTTCGTCTATATTGTGCGGATGTATTTTTTCTCCGGCGGGATATAATTTTTTAAGGGCGTCATCCTCGCCGGATGCTTCAGGATTATTTACCCACACGGGAGCGGCAAGCACACGCCCTGTAAAACGCTCACGGGTCTCATCGTCATCTTTTATATCACAAGTTTCAACCGTATAGAACGCCTTAATAATATCCTCGCGGCTTGAAAATCCAAGAGCGCGCAGAAATATAGTGCCAAGTATACGTTTTTTGCGGTCAACTTTGGCATAAATCAACTCACGTTTAGGGTCAATTTCGAACTCAAGCCATGAGCCGCGGTAAGGGATTATGCGGGACGAGAAAACACCCTTTTCGTGGCAAAAAATAACGCCGGGTGAACGATGAATCTGCGAGACAACCACACGTTCCGCGCCGTTGATGATAAACGTCCCGCGTTCCGTCATCAAAGGGATGTCCCCCATATATATATCTTTTTGGCGGATTTCGCCTGTTGATTTAAAAATTAAATTTACCCGCGCTTTGAGAGACACCGAGTATGTTATACCCTTTTGCTTACATTCCTGCTCGGTAAATTTTATACTAGAATCATCAAGAGTATAGTGGTCGAAACTGAGCGTCATCTCATCATCGGAGCTGCTTATCGGGAAAGTAGTTCTAAACGCCTCCTCGATTCCCTGCATCTTGAGCGGTTCGCCCGCAAGCAAAGCGCGTCTTTGCAGAAAGGCCTCATAGGACGCAATCTGAATGTCGATAAGATTTGGAAGTTCCATTACATCCTGAATGTCCTTACCTACATATTCCCTCTGTTTTTTTCTCGTTTTTTCATTTTTTCCGGTTTTTTCTTTAACAGCCGCCACCATACTGCCCCCTAGCTAACTAAATTTAAGCAAACGCATCCCAAAACCATCTGATTTCGGGATGCGGCTAAACATTTTTTAATGATAATACAAATATAGATAAAATATTTTACTGGATTTCCACCGTACCGCCTGCTTCGGTAACGGACTTCTTAATTTTTTCGGCTTCTTCTTTGGGGATGTTCTCTTTTATCGGTTTGGGCGCGCCTTCTACCAAGTCTTTAGCTTCTTTAAGACCCAATCCGGTAACAGCGCGAACTTCCTTAATAACCGCAATCTTCTTTGCATCGTCAAAAGCCTTAAGATGAACAGTGAATTCCGTCTGCTCCTCCACCGGCGCCGCCGCGGCGCCGGGCGCCGCACCAACCGCCGCCACCGCTACAGGCGCGGCCGCGGAAACACCGAATTTTTCTTCCATCGCTTTGACCAATTCTGAAACTTCAAGAACGGTCATGGAAGCTATAGCCTCCAAAATCTGATCAGTTGTAAGAGCTGCCATATTATCTTCTCCACAAAAATAAAATTCGCGCCTCATACGAGACGCGGTTCAAACCTAAGTCTGAACCCTATTGTCAGCCGACAGGACGACAGCCTCTTTCGCACGAAGCCTGACGGCATTAAACCCGAAAGCGCACCCGCCCGCACAAAAAACAGGCCGGTCTACGCTAAAAACGAACCCTGCAAACCCCTTCAAGAACCGCGAATACTTCTTAAAAGCCGGAAACCAACTTCATTCCTGAACGAGCCTGTTATAAGTCCAATCATTAAAGACAGGGCGCATTTCCGGCGCTAAAGCGCCGGAAACCGGGCTTTGCGGGGCTTTGGCCGCGCCGCAGGCGCGGCTGCCCGCCACTACGTGGCGGCACCCCTACAATCCCTTGCGCGAAACGCGCCGTTAAGCGGCCTCGCCCTTTTTATCCGCGACAGCCTTAATCGTACGCACAAGCCTTGACGGAATATCGTTCAAAGCCGCGGCAAGATTTCTCGCGGGGCCGTTCATCACGGACATAAGCATAGAAATAAGCTCCAACCTGCCGGGCAATTTTGAGAAAGCCTCGACTTGTTTAGCATCGTAAACATTGCCCGATACGAGACCGCCTTTTATGGCCAGCGCCGGAACTTCTTTTGAGAAGTCAAACAGAATCTTAGCTACCTCGTTTGAATCGTTTGGCGCAACGGTAACAGCCGTCGGCCCTACCAAAAACGATGAAACGTCCGGCGCGGAAAGCTCCTCAAACGCGATGCGGGCAAAGTTGTTTTTTACCACTTTGTACAACGCGTTTTTACCCCTAAGCTGCTTGCGTAACTCCGTTATTTGAGCAACCGTTAAACCCCGGTACTCGGTAAAAATAAAATCTTTACCCGCTTCTTTAGACGAGTCTAAAGAAGCGGGTTTTTCATCCTTAAAAATATCTTTTATTTCAGATATAGCCTTTGCCTTATAATCCTGTATTTTTTTTGCCGCAATTGCCATGTGTAACTCCTAAATTATTCGTTAGTAAATGAAACCCAAACGCCGGGACCCATGGTCGAGGCAATGGAAACGCTTTGAACAAAATCGCCCTTCGCGTCCGCCGGCTTCTTTCGCTTAATCTCGCTGATAACAGCCTTGGCGTTTTCAACAATTTTATCCGCGTCCATAGAAACCTTGCCTACCGCAAGATGAATTACGCCCGTTTTATCGGCGCGAAATTCAACGCGACCCTTTTTTAATTCGGAAAGAGCGCCCTTCAAATCGAAAGTTACCGTGCCGGTTTTTGGATTCGGCATCAAACCGCGCCGTCCAAGAACCATACCCAGTTTACCTACCTCTTTCATCATGTCCGGCGTAGCGACCGCCACGTCAAAATCAAGCCAGCCGCCCTTCACTTTTTCGACAAGCTCTTCGCCGCCCACAAAAGCGGCGCCGGCATCCTTAGCCTCGCCTTCTTTTTCCGCCTTGCAGAAAACAAGCACCCGTTTTTCGCCGCGGAATTGATACGGAAGCACCAGAGTATCGCGCACGGCTTGACCTTTTTTTAGATTAAGCTTTATTGAAACATCCACAGTTTCATCAAATTTAGCAAAAGCAAGAGACTTTACCGTTTCGGCGGCCTGCTTAAAATCCAAAACCGCCGCAGAATCATATTTTTTTAGGGCTTCGCGGTATTTTTTTCCGTGTTTCATTTTTCCACCTCTACACCCATAGAACGCGCGGTTCCGGCTATAATCTTAACCGCGCCGGCCAAATCTACCGCCGAAATATCCGGGGCCTTTAGTTTGGCTATCTCTTCCAGCTTAGAATTGGATATTTTGCCAACCTTAACCTTATGAGGTTCCGCGGAACCTTTATCCAAACCTATAGCTTTTTTTATCAGCACCGCCGCCGGAGGCGTTTTAAGGATAAACGTAAACGATTTATCCTGATAAACCGTTATGATAACCGGTATTACGAGACCCGGCTCCATACTTTTCGTCTTGTCGTTAAACTGCTGGACGAACTGGGGAGCGCTTACGCCGTGCGGACCAAGCGCCGGACCAACAGGCGGCGCCGGCGTAGCCTTGCCGGCCGGACATTGCAACTTTATAAGCGCCGTTACTTTCTTTTTTGCCATTGTATCTCCTTGTAGTAAAAGCGAGGATTTTTCCTCTCCTACTATAACCAGACGGTAAACCGTCTAATTTTATATTTTTTCCACCTGCATCAGATCCACGTCTACAGGCGTATTACGGCCAAAAATACCAACCATTACCTTTAGCCTGTTCTTTTCCGTGTTGACTTCTTCTATTGTGCCGGTAAACGACTCGAACGGCCCGTCCGTTATCTTTACTTGCTCTCCGGCGGTAAAAGTTTGGCGTGTGCGCACCGGTTTTTCGCCTTTAATTTCGCCGGCCTTCTGCAATATAGCGCGCGCCTCGTCGGGACTTAACGGCTGCGGCTTCCTGTTGGCAGGAGTGCAGACAAAACCTGTAACACCCTGAATCGCTCTAATAGTCGAATTTGTCGATTTCCAATCGTTATCCGGCAAATCCATTTCTATAAGCATATATCCGGGGTAGAATTTTTTTGTGATGGTCCGTTTTTTTCCGTCTTTTACCTCGGTAACATCCTCTGTGGGAGTTTTAACATCGCGGACAATTTCTTTGTTCAATTCGCCGGATTCGAGCATCAACCGGATTGTTTTTTCAATCCTCTGCTCATTTCCCGAATAAACGTGAAGAACATACCAGCCAGCCGCCATAAACCTTCCTTAAAAAATCGCCTGAATACCCAGCAACAACAATACGTCTACCAGTCCCAACACCGCGGCAATGATTACTGTAGAGACTATTACCACCTTTACCGAACTAATAACGTCGTCACGGCTAGGCCATATAACCTTTTTTAGTTCAGCATACGACTCTTTGATAAATTTAACAATTTTATGCATCCAAACCTCGCAGAACTTTCATTATACAAATATAATTAAATCCTATTCAAGTATTATGACAAGGCCGCGCTTCAGCCCGCCACACTTGTTAATAAATTACTTCAGGCGCAGTAGGCTTCCCTTCCGCTCGGCGTCATCCTGACGCCTCCCTTCAGGCCGCGCTTCAGCCCTGCCAGCGCCATCCGTAGCGCTTTTTCCTCCCGCTGGTCGGCGGGCTGAAGCGTTCGAAGCCTGCCTCACTTGTTAATGGATTACTTCAGGCGCAGTAGGCTTCGAACCCACGACCTGCGGTTTTGGAGACCGCTGCTCTACCAACTGAGCTATACGCCTAAGTCCGCTTCCTAAAGAAACGGACGCTTTATAAAAAGCGTTTACTTTATTTTTGTCTCTTTATGAAGCGTGTGTTTGCGGTCAAAAGGACAATATTTTTTTAATTCAAGTTTCTCCTGAGAATTACGCTTATTCTTCTTTGTAGTATAATTTTTCCGCTTGCACTCGCCGCACTGCAAAGCGATGAGTTCCACCGCCGTCTTTTTAGATGCCATGCTTCCTCCAAAATCTTAAAATCAAACAAATCCCAGCCCTCGAACGGAATCGAACCGTTGACCTTATCCTTACCATGGATATGCTCTGCCAACTGAGCTACAAGGGCACTAGTTTATGCTAATAAAGTAATCGGACTGTGTCAATAGTGTGTCCGTTCTCATAACAAATAGGACAGTTACGGGATGTGAATGTGTAAGCCCAGAGTAGAGGAAAATTCGGCGGGGGTCAAGAAACCGAGAGCGGCGTGAGGTCTGTAGAAATGGT
>JAITDS010000110.1 GCA_031282435.1 Spirochaetaceae bacterium | reverse complement strand
CGCCGCGCTTTCCCCGTCTTGCTGTCTGTTTCTATTTTGGTCTTGGATACTATTTGATAATCTATCGGTGTTTGTAATTTCCCGTATCCGTTTTCCGTTGTGTAAAACGCCGTAAGGATATTTATCCCCTTTACATTCCTGCCCTTGCTGCGGTCATAATACCAACAGATTATTTCATTTTCGTCCATGTATGCCTTTCCCGCTATCGTATCGTCAAATATCAAACACCCCTTATCGTTTTCGTATTGTCGCGCCGGCTTCTTATAATCCGGTCGCTGTTGTCTTTCTGGTACTTGCCAGCAGATAATCACTATATAAATCAAGTATATCCCCGCCCATATCTATTCTTTCAGGAATTTATGTCTAGCCTGCGTAACATGAGTTATCAAGTCTATATCCCAGCGCATAATGTATGTCGAAGGTTATTACGTTACGATTTTTCTCGTGTGTTCCGAACTCGCGCTGCCGCCTGAAATTGAAAAGATGGTAACCATTTTTGATACCGTTTCCCACTATTGACGAGACGGAGCGCATCATCAAAGATTACGCCGGCAGTTTTTGCTTCAGTATTGACAATGACACGCTCAATGAGCTTACCGTTTCTTTCAAGGGTTTGAGCGATTTTGAAATCCGGCAGATTCTCAATTTTGCCTATCAGGAATCCGGCGGTATCAGCGCAAAAGACAAGGCGCTTATTCTCAAAGAGAAAGAGCAGATTATCAAGAAGTCGGGTATTCTGGAAATTGTCCCGGTAAACGCCACGATGAACGATGTGGGCGGGCTTGCAAATCTCAAGCAATATCTGCGCGACAAATCGCGGATATTCAACAATCTAGGCGGGGCGCGTAAATTCGGTATCGACCTGCCCAAAGGCATTTTGACGAATTGTTTTTGGTAGAGTTGCCGGACGAAAAGGAACGCCGCACGATTTTTGAAATTCACTTAGGCAAGCGCGGAAAACTTAAATCTGATGTAAACGTCATCAAACTGCTCAAAGAAACAGACGGCTACAGCGGCGCGGACATCGAGGCTGTTGTCAAAGAAACGGTTAAAGCCGCTTTTATTTCGGAAGATAAAAGCGTAACAACAGAAAAGCTGCTTGAAACAATCAAAAACACAAAGTCTATTTCCGTAACGCTTAAAGACGACATCGAAAATCTGAAAAAAGAATACGAAAAATACAACTTCAAAAAAGCAAACACCCCAAGCAAATGAAATACCCGCCGCAATTACACCTAATGTCTAATATTGGCGTTTGCGGCGGTCTTAGACCACGCTTGCGAATTAGTAAGTTTCAGCAGGCGCGCTCGCCCGCGCCGGTTTCCCCATGCGGTTGGATGAACCCTATATGTTATATTTTGAATACCCCCCCCCCCCCCTACATTACCGATTTCGGGATTAGCCGGTATTTGTCCGGCGGACGGCGGACACATTGCCACTAACGAGGCGCGGCATCGACCATCCTATCCACAACCTTTAGGTTTGGCCATGTAGAAGAACTGTACCAGTTATCGGGTTGGGGTATATTATTGCTAAACTTAATAGCCATAAAATATACGTATTGTCCCAAATCATCGCTTATGAACACAGGAAAAAAAGAACCCGCATCTGTTGTTGTTACATCTTCGTTAAGATAAAAATCAAATATCGACCATGGAGTATCAACATTGACCACTGCCTGCGGTCTTTTATCCGCAGACGACATATAAAATTTTAAGTTGATGCCTTTATCAGGTGCTATACCAGATGCAAGAGTAATCTCTTCATCCGTATATGTATTAAATAACTCCGGCGCTTTACCGGTGGTGGAAATCTCCAAATATCTGAAACGGTTGATCGCAAGCAAGCGCTCGTTTATTGAAAGATTGTTCTGTATATTCATTGGCGGCTGGATTAGAGCCCATTTCAATGTTGAAGCCGCCGCCGCGATCTGGTAAATGCTCTGCGCCCAATCACACGCTGTAGAGTCTTTGAACAATACGGGATGTACAAGGGGGGTAAGCGGATCATAAATATCTGAAGGTTTTAGCGGTAGAAGCGCCGCGCCCATGTCACCCAGCAATGTTGCTATATCATTTAAGTCGTCTATTGTCAGGCTTTTATCTTTTGGAGCATCGGACATTAGCGGGAACGCTTTGAAACTTTCAAACTTTTCGGAAAATTCGTTAAGTCTGCGGTCGCAAAATGTTTTTGACAGAATGTTTACACCATCCAAAATAAAATCGTTCCACCAGCCTATGCTTATATTTCTTGCGTCAGAATAAACAGTCATATATGTGTTTTTCATTTCATCCGGTGGAAGTGATCTTAACTGCATAAAAGCCTGTTCGGAATCCGGAGGCAATTTATTCCACGCTGAAAGCATTCTGTCGGCATCGGCGCTCATAAAAGAGGAAAGAAGTTTTATCTTATCGTTAAGCATCGTAATATTGGCGGCTTTTTGCTCCTGCAAAACACTAGTCAAAACAATATCATTTATATCGTTTAATATACCGATACATTCCGAATACAAAGTTTGCAACACGGAATTTATCTGGTAGGGTTTATTTTGATTTACGCGCATTCTATAATCCTGCCAGTCTAAAACAGGAGTATAAGAATTATCAGGATAGTTACCCCAATAGTTGATGTATCTGTCCATATATGCGCTGAATGCGTCAGTTTGATAGATACTCATGTCATGGTTTTTCAGAAATCCGGGCATCGTTTTTAGGTTTATATCTTTAGAAAACATATCGTTATAAGCGGCAATGCCGTCTACTAGATTTTTCACAATAACAGGATCATAGCCGTTGTTAAACGGCATGGCTCCGAGCGCGCTTTGAATCGCCCTGCCGGATAGAGAAAAAATATCACTCATCTCATCTCCGGCTCTGGATGATATCATCGCCGTTATAACATCAGGCGAAGTTGATAAAAAATTATATTGGGCATTTAAAATAATATAGCGGTTAAGATAGGCTTCCGCGGCAAGCATAATACGAGAATTATTTATAAGGTTTGAAACCTTTTCATTATCCGCAATCGGCTTAACATAGTTTTCAAAGTTGTTAAATGCATTAATAATGTCATACTGACCATTCGTCCAGTTCAGTTCTTCAACATTTTTTATTGTTTTCATATCAGGTATATTTATGGCATCCGCCATATTCAATATTTCCTCAACCGTATTAAAAAACGAAGGCGCGTCCGCGTCATTTGTCAATTTAGTGGATAAAAGCTCATTTGTTTTAAGACTTTGCGCGCTAAGTCTTAAATTGGTAATTTCTTTTTCAAGGTTGACGGAAAAATCTTTTTCCAGAGAGTTTATTGAACCAAAGGCGAGACTATCAATTACATCGTTATTCATGCGTACAAAATCCATATCTTTTTGAAAAAGACCGGTAAATTCTTCTACAGCGTATCTAACCAGTAAATCGTTAAATATATAGTCGTTTATAAGATTATTGCCAAAAGGATCGCTGATTACATCGGACGAAAGCGCCCCAACAGGAATTCCTAAGTTCCCCGTTTGTTCAGTAATGCTCTGAAAAATTTCAACGCCCTGCGAAATAAGTTTATTCCGCGTTTGTATTAAATCTTTCCATTGGCTGGTCATGTTCTGAACTTCCCGCAATGTGTCGGCGTTGTCGGCCATGCTTGATAGAAATTCGATTCGTGAATAATTTGTAACAATATTTTGAGAAATGCCTACAAGACTTTTTAACTTGCCATAAAGAGAATCCGGATAGACAGAAAATGTCTGCCAGTCAGAAAGCATTATTTCAATAGCCGCTACTTTGGCTTGAAAAAAATCGTTTGAATAAATATAAGCAAGCTCAGTGGTAAATGCGCGGTCTTTGCCAACAATGCGGCGGTTGCTGTCAAGTAGAATTCGAGAATCGTTAGATATGCCGGGCATGATATATTTTATCATAGTTTCGCTGGAATACTGTTTAGACTGAAACAATTTTCCAAAGTTGTAATTTTTCCCCTCGTCAAGCATTATAAAGGATTGAATTACGGAACGTAATTCATTATCAAGAGGCGGCGGCGCGTTTTTCTGTTCAACCAATTTTCTGCCTACACTTTTAATCAGAGGCGTTCTAATAAGCGGGTCATAGAGCGTATTTGTAATAAAAAGCCTGTCGCGCCATCCCATATTATTTTCAAAAAACACCAGCATACCGGAAAGATAAAAGCCCATGCCGGGAACGAGTTTAATGTCCCTGTAAGATAATGCGGTATTGTAAAATTGTACGGGAGAAACGCCATTTAAATCAGCAACCGGCTGGTTATTTATGACATATTGTCCGCTTTCATTTTCTATTATTACCGGATTTTCTCCGGCGCTTCCGTTACGCATAGAAGCGGCTAATGACGTATAATAATTCGCAACCTGAGACAATGATATTTTCAAATCACCGCCTCTGATGACAGCCGTAAGAAAAAACACAATTCCAAACGTTATAATGATTCCGCACATTGCAAAAATCGGGATACTGCGGCTTATTTCTTTTTTTCTGACAAAACCCGCGTAAGGAGAAGGATTAAAAATAAAGTTTTGCAACATACTCCTTATAAAATACGATTGAGGCTTGGCCGGTTTTTCTTCCCTTATCATGAAATCATCGGCGGACTTACCTGCCAGCGCCGCTATAGCGGGGCTGAATGAAACCCCTTTGTCGGTTGCCGAAGCAAAAAACAATCCGTCAAAAATTGTCTCTTTAGTTCCGTGAAAATTATCTTCGCTAAACAGCATATCAAGATAGATATGGAGGTTGTCGTACATCGCCGCAAAATTTTCAGGGAATAAATAAGTCTTACCTGTTAAATCCATGCGGTTCGGCGTGTTATAAAGGCGCATTATCATATCTCTTGACAGAATATTTTTCTTGTAACCTGACCGCAGTCTTTCCAACAGCGCATCCCAGCGTTCTTTAAATTTCTTTGGCTCATAAAATAGAGAATCGTTGTCAAAACCTAGTATTTGATGCCGGAGTTCGCCCGAAAGACCAATCACATATTCTCGAAAACCTTCTACAGCATCAAGTTTTGTAACAACTATGTAGCAAGGGAGGCGCATCCCGCTTGAATTCAATAAATAGGCAAGCTCATTTGCCATAAGAAGCGCTTTTTTACGGGTCAAGTCCCCGCTGTCTGCCAGAAGCGCGTCGGCAGGTATAGTCAGAATCACGCCGTTTAACGGCATACGGTAATGCCGGCGGCAAAAACCATTAACGATATGCGCCCATTCCGCGCTGCTTCCGCCAAGCCACCGGTCAAAAAAAACAGCGCCGCTCACCTCGCAGAGTACCGCTTTACCTCCCAACCACATTCTAACAGGCAGACTCTTTGTTTCAATTTCCGGTCCGGCTTCCTGCTCCACTGCGGACGGGATCATATCCAGCTCGCTTTCTTTAAGCAGAGAAGATTTCCCTGAATGTGGTTCGCCAAGCAGCATAAACCAAGGGATGCCGTACAGTCCCCTATTATGGGCGACAGCCAACTCGAACCCTTGATTCAACAGTTCATCAATCCTTAAAATATTATCCGAAAGATCTTTTTTTGCCTTGACTTGGGATTCGCCGCCCTGAGCAAGTTGCGCGACATGACGCCAAACCATCAAGTCGCGGACAAGGCTTTGCGTTTCTTTGGTTTTTATATGCTTTCGCCTGAGTTTTAACACCAACGGCAGAATTACCATTAAAATGATTAAAAGCAAAATTATTACAAAAATAATTCTTGCCATAACGCTGGTCTTAATCAGATTTATGATAAAAGTAACAAATGAAAAAGGATTGTCATTCATTTTGAGGCCCCGCCGCCCTGAATCTCGAATTCCTGCGCCGCCGCCGCCGCTCCCGACAAACTTGCCCTGAATGTAGATGTCGCGTTAAAGAATACAAAAAAATTAATAATAAAAGCTATGAGCATAAATATAACCGATCCGGCCAATGTCAGACGTAATGAGCGTATGTAAGAGGGAAGCTTATTTTGTTTTGAATTGGCCAAACGTTTTTCCGTATCAATATCAACAATAGGCTCACGGGATATATCAAATTCTCCGCTTATATGAGTTATACATTCTTTCATAATTCTTTCGATAGCTTTATTGTCATTTATATAAATACCGTCAAAACCTAACTCAAGCATTGTATAAAATACAGGGATTGTATTTCTGGCATCCGGGTCGGCAAGCGCGCCGGATAGCAAATTAAAGAATTTTTCATCACCCGAAAGCTCGTTATAGTTCCTAGCCAGCTCCCGCCATTCATTTTTAAACGGGAAACTGCCTTCTTTAACCATATAGTCGATAAAAAATACCAGCGGTAATTCTATACGTTTATAATCACGGGAAAGCGTAGGATTCGATCCGGCGGAATACTTTACGTCTTCCAGAGTGTTTTCTATATCCTCTTTGAACTTTTCCATAGAGGGCGGATATCCCATCTCGTTTAACTGCCAATAATTACACAGGCAGGTAAACACAGGCTGACACAGCGTTTCAATATTATTATTAGAAACGTTCATTTTATGCTCCTGTTCATTGAAATTGTCCGCCAACCCGGTTGGTTGTCGTCCAAATATTGCAAAACGCAAAAGCATTTTGCACTTTTTAAGCGGAAGTTGTTTGGGAACTTCAGTTTCCGAACAACTCTATTCTGAAACTTGAGGTTTCCGAATGACTCTATTCCACAATAGTTATAAATAATGACGCCTCAAGACCCGGAAATAGTTCCTCCGCGTAATCTATCATTATGCCTTTTTCTTCACATACAGATCGCCAAACTTTAATAGATTCGGCAATATCCAGCTTAAACCACAGTGTCCACTCCATTACCGGTAAAAAACGGGGCGGGTAACGCATTTCTAACAGTTTTATACCGCGTATTCGCAGGGACTTCGCTGAAGGATTTATTAATCTAAAGTTGTCTCCATGTTCCAGCGCGTTTATTGTAAATGCGGGGTTCGCATCAGTTTTAACGCTAAGGTATAGCTCGCTACCCTCAGGAATGTCTTCGGTTTTGACCGGGACAAACAGATTTTTCCCTTCTTCCATCCGCATAAAATTCAACCTAATGTACCCCGCACCGCCTTCGCTGCGGATAAATGAGCGAATATCTTTAAAAAGTTCTGTAAACACAGGCAGGCGGTTGTCATGGTCATAGCGATTTATGTTTCCGGCGCTGTTATACGGATTTATGCCGGTAAGTTCCGCCCAAAATGAAGAAAGCTCAATATATAGTTCAAACGGACTTATAAAATTGTCAACTACAAGCGAGTAAAGCCGCATATAGTAAAGGTTTACAGTGCGCATTAAAAGGGCGCTTCTGACATCGTTTAAAATATCAGAGCGTGTAATGGTTTCCTCAGCCGATTCAGGCGCGGCGGCAAATGAGGATGTAAAAAGGTTTGCATTGCTTTGCAGTTTATCACGGCAACGGCGTAGATCCGTCATCAAACTTATAGTCATATTAAACAGCGGGTCGGCGGTGGTCAGCATCATAAAAGGCGGTATATAACTTTCGTCCAGTTTTACAATATGCTGTGTCATCTCATGAGATGCGATATTAAGTTTGAGCAGCGGTAAAAGCTGCATATCCTTGTTATCGTCAAGATCGGTTACAAGGCGGACGTTCAATTTTCGTGTAATAAGTGTTATCTCGTTATCCCCGGAATTTTCATCCCGTATACTCTTATTCTGGGTAAGATACAGTTTTTTTTCCGTAGGATTATCCGTCAAATTCGCTTCCAGTTCGGACCAGTTAGGAACAGCTACGTAAACGGTCAACTTTTCCGGATTACTTTTAAGTGTTTCGCTCAAATCCAGAGGTTTTATTATGCAATTTCCGGGCATAGAAACTTCCAAACCGTTTCGCATGACCGCGGAAAAACGCTTAAGCGTTACAAACGCTTCGTCCAAAGCTTCAAAATCAAGTTCAAAATCTAAAAGCCCATAAGGGTATTGCATAAAAAAACGCCGGTTTTGTCTTATATAGTCCGCCATGATCCGCTGCTGATACTGAAAATGGTGGGGTTGTAAAAATTGACCGTCGTTCCAATGAGGGAATTCTTCAAAGCGCATAATTTATATCCTTGTTTTAACGGAAATTTGTTTTTTAATTTTTGTCTGATTGAGAACTATCATGACGATTTGAACGCGGATCCGTTGGCTTTTTATATATTCTTACAATTTTTTCCGGCTCAATTTCAACATACATGGGAACGGGCGTAAGAAAATCTTTTTTCAGATCTATAAAAAACAACCGTGGATCGTTCTGCGGCATATCAGGAAAATACGGTAAATTAGCAATAAAAACCATTTTTTCAGGTTTTTTATTTTCCCATTTTAACCAAAGTGAATTTCTGGTACTCAGCGTGCATGGCGCGGTAGACTCTTCATCAAAGTAAGCGGTAAACGGTTCAAGCCGTTCCCTAAGCGGATTATCCGGTGAAAAGTATCCGTCAACCCCGGATGTTTTTATCTGATCTGCCTCATCATTTGTTATCGCGGCAACATCAAATTCTATCGAAGGATATATGCTGTAACGAGTCTCCATATCGGGGGACAGGCCAACAACAATGCGGCGGTTATAGGCGCAATTAGTAAGAAGCAGGGCAGATATAGTTATCAGTGCCAAACGCTGTATTGTCATTATAGAATCATCTCCTTAACACTCTTCATTCGCAGTGGGGTCTAATACCCCGTCCTTTAGGACGGTTCGAGTTGGCAACGCCAACAAAAATGTGGTATTAGACCCCACGGTTCAATAATTTCCTTACAGAACGAACCTCGTCAAAACAGGCAACGCTTACGAGATATCTCGCTCTTTAGGGCGAGGAGGTTCATTAGGTAATGAGCTAAACTTGTTGTAACTATTCAGCGGGGGGAGTCTCCCCCCTCGCTACAGTCCCGCACTCCGGTCGATATGCCCGCGCCTGCGGCGCGTCCACACCTCCCTGCGTTTGGTCTTCCGCTACCCCCCTCTGCGGGGGCATGGCCCCCGCAACGCCCCCCACCCGTCCCGGTGGTGGTTTGGTTCCCCGATAACAAAGGTGCCGGATAGTTACCAATAATTTCAGGACACAACCTTTTATTCGCAGTGGGGTCTAATACCCCGCTCTTTAGGGCGGTTCGAGTTGGCAACGCCAACAAAAATGTGGTAGTAGACGGGTTTGCGCAACAAACCCCCACAGTTAAATAATTTCCTTACCCGATCGAACCACGTAAATAATTTCAACGTCTACAAGATACCTCGCCGCGCAAGCGCGCGCTTGCCGCGAGGCGGCTCATTAACATTATATTATAGAATATCGTTGTCAACTAGCAGAGCGGGACACGCCCAAATCCTCATGCGGCGCTTTTCCTTTGGCAATGGCCTCTTCCCAGTTATCTTTGCCGCTCAATACTTCAACTCCAAGTCTAAAGTATTCTTCATAGCGTTCTTTTAATTTACGTATCCCCCCTTTGTGCAGGGCGCAAATCAACAAAGTTTGAACAAGACCGTTAGAAGAAAGTCCGGGCGGAGTATTAATAACCCGATCGCCGCCGGGCATTAGGTTGCCAAATGCCCAAAACGATGAAAGGGCAAGGAGACCCGCAGGCGTATCGGGACATTCGTTACCTACGTCAAGACACGCCTTGCTGTTAAACTCGTCCGGCGCGGCGACCCAGCGGTACACGGCGAACAATGCGTTATCCCTTACTTTTTTTTCATGTTCGGGGACTTTTGGCGGAATCACCGACTTAATTGTCCCTATCGTTTCCTTCCGCACGGCTTGTAATTTAGCCTTCAACTCGTCCGCCGACTTAAAAACGGGAGAATTGGTATCTATGGGGTACGCATCTTTAGAAAGCTTCCCGCTGAGTTGTTTTAACAAATCAATAGGATGAATGCCATGAACTTCTTTAAACCTTTGATAGACAAGCTCCATAGCATCTTCAACATATTTTAATATTTCCGGATCAACCATAGACCGCATTTTTTCGTAATCGGCCTGCATTTGAGCAATCTGAGCGTTCAATTTTGCTTTATCTTCAGGTGAAGATTTAGGCGGTTCAACTTTGGCAAAATCCGGTACGGTAGTTTCAAAACTTGCGGCAATATCCGCAATGTCACGGTCGGAGGCGGGATTTTCCAGCAATTCCGCAGAAAGAGATACCACACAGCGGTATACCCACCATATACCGGCTCGTTTGTGGCAGACATAAGCCAATAGTTCGCAGGCATCTTTGTACTTTTCTAACTGTGCCAGCTTAAAAACCATTTCTTCCACGCCGTTCACACCGGCAAATAATTCCGCCAAATCGGGCCGTATTTTGTAGTTTTCATTTTCCACCACATCGCTTACATCAATATAACGAAGCATTACCAGATGTTTATCCAGCCAGTCTAATTTATCTGCCATACACTAACCTTTATGTTATTTTAAGCGCTTTAGTTTCAATGTCGGACGCGCCGGCCTTTGAACGTACCGCCGATGCGCCGGATTCAGAGGCGGTAACTTCTCCCGTAAGCGCGCGTGCCTCTGTTTCATTGGCTTTAATTTCACCGTTTTCAGCTGCTACTTTGTCCTGAGACAGCTTGCCTTCTGTTTCCGAGCCGGCAACCTCGCTCTTGCTAATAGCGGTATCATCTGATGTCGGGTGCACCCCCTCATCGCCGGTAAGACTGCTTTTCTCATAATTAGTAACTAAAAGCGCCTCGATTGCCGATGTAAGAGCCGCAACAACCGCCCCCGCCGCAGCCGAGGCGATGATTGGTTCGGTCATTTCTAATATTTCATTTTTGGTTTTTTCGTCTAATTGCATAATGCACATCCTTAAAGAAAGTAATTTCCCTGAATATAATTTTTGGCAGCTTCCGTTTCCGGGCGGCTTCCGGTAAAAAACAACAAGTTGCGGTAATAGAGTTGTTCGGAAACTCCAGTTTTCGAACAATTTCCGCTTAAAAAACGACTTGGGCGACAAGCAATCAGGTTGGCGAACAAGTCCAATACTGACTTTAACTGGCATCACCAGCGGCGGGAATTTCTAAAGCCGCAAGCGGTCCCTGAGCCGCCTCTCCTTGGGTGTTCAGTATTTTATTTTTATATGCTACTAGTATTGCCTCGGCAGAAGCAGTTAAATGTAAAAAACTTGTATGCAACGGAGACGCATCCATACTAGCGGAGCTGACACCTTTAAACAAATACATAGCAATCGGGAATTCTACAACCATTGACACCAAACTTAAAATATCCCGACGAGCTTCGTTTTCTTCAGTCGTCCTAGTGCCGCCAGACAAATCTAAAGCCGGAAACAGCGCCGCATCTAAAACCGTAAAAACCACCCGCTGAGTCGTCCACAGCAAATATTTAAACACAAAAAATATGTGATCAATAGCGCTACGGGTATTTTCTAATTCTACCGCGCTTTTGTCGCGCCTTGTATAGAATAGTTTTGTTTTTAGCAAAAATGGTAAAACAGAATACCCCATTTTGCCAATTATAGCGGGAATTTTATTTGCCGTTCCATTAAATGTTCCGGCATCCGCACCACACATAGAACTGACAGAGGAAGCTAAATTCTCTGTATACATAAGACCATAGGCTATGTTTCGCCTTATATAATAGGCCATATTAAAAGATTTTATCGCTATATCTTTTCCATTGACCCTCACTATTCCACAATTTGTTACCACCTCGCCGCCAAAATTATCCTCAATAGAAGCGCCGTATATGGTTTTTGACATGATAAATGTACCGTACATATTTATACCGAGCATTGAGCTGACTGTTATTGAGGAATCGTAGAGGTTCTCTATATTAGAGTGCATTTTTTTTGAAGAAATACTAATTCCGCTGTCATCAATAGTAATAGTTGAACGCCCCACTTGCAGACATATAGAAGCCCCCGCTTTAATGATAATCCGGTTATTCGCCCTTATATGTATATCACCTTCATATAAAGTGCTGTCATCGCCCGCCCTGTCAAAATCTCCGTGGTCGGAAGCATCCTTGCCTCCTTCGGCGCAATTCGACAGTATCGCTAAACGTTTTGCGTCTATCTGGTGATAATTAACAGCGCTTTCATGAATGTCGCCGGTAGAATGAATATTGATAGTGTCTACTTTGGGAAAAGCGGTATCGCTAGCCGACAGTTTCCAATTAGTCTCTTTATTATAAAAACCTATTTCCGAATACTCATCGCTAACCGGATCGTTTTGCCCTGTCTTTTTATAGCGTAAAACTTCGCCCAGTCCGTCAATTACTTCCGATGCGTCTTCAGAGCCGTTTATTTTTTTATTAAAATTCTGATCGCTTGCTTTCGGTAAATAGCCCATAAGGTAATACTTACTAGAACTATCAACAAAGGCTACCAGCACAGCCTCTCCAACCTTTGGTGACCGGTACATCCCTGATTCAACACCGCCCAGCGGCATCACCATATTAACAATCTGCCCTGTCAAACCATTACCGGACGCTGTAAATTCGTACGGCTTATTTTTGGTACACGCGCCATCAACCACCATCTCTAACAAATCCATAACTTATTCTCCTTATAGCCGAACTCTTTGAAACGGAAGGGCGGACAGAAACACATATAGCATTAACCCTTAAAGCGGGTAAACGTGTCATTGTGGGGGGGATTGCCCTCGGCAAGACTTTTCTCCCAGTTATCTTTACCGGTTAGCACGTCTACTCCAAGATTAAAGTAATGTTCAAAACGTTCTCTAATACCCCGCGTTCCGCCCTGAGTAAGGGCGCTTAGAAATATAACTTTGTCCAAACCATTGGCGGCAAGACCGGCCGGCGTGGGAATAACATTCTCCAACTGGGGCGCCAAATTGCCAAATGCCCAAAATGCGGAAAGAGCAAGGATCCCGTCCGGCGTATCCGTACACTCGTTGCCTATGTCCAGGCACTTTTGAGCGTTTTCCGCATTTGGAGAAACCACCCAGCGGTAAACCGAATTCAACGCATTGCCCGTCAACTTTTTTTTATGAGCGTCCAGCTTAGGTATCTTGTTTAAGGGACTGTTCAACCCCGCCGCGGCGTGGGATTCTTTTACTTTTGCTATAATCTGAGCGCGCTGGGCCGTAAGCTTTTCTTTTAGCTCTTTTTCCATACGAAATATGGGGGAATTCGGGTCTATAGCGTACGGGTCCTGCTTCATTCGTTCCCCCATATTTTTTAGTAGCGCCAAGGGGTGTATTCCGTTAGCCTTTTCAAACGCCTGAAAAGCCTGTTCAACACCATCGGACACATACTTTTTCATCACGGGGTTTATTGCCGCCGCGCTTTTCGCGGCTTCCTCTTTGGCTCCCGCTACCGCGGCGCCCGCCGCGGCCGTAACAGCGGGGTCCGGTTTGGGAACTTCAAAATTAAAATAATCCGGTATAGGCGGCGGCTCCGGAGGTTTTTCAATATTAATTTCCTCTACGGGTTTTTGCCGCAATTCTTCATTTAACGAACATACGCAACGGTAACCCCACCAGACACCCGCCCTGCGATGGGCTATATACGCCATAAGCTGACAAGCGTTTCTGTAATTTCCCAGTCCCGCCAGCTTAAAGACCATTTCCTGGGTGCCGGAAACTCCCTCAAATTCATCCGCAAGCTCCGGCGGTATTTTATATAACTCGGCGCTGACCGTCTCCGCGATGGTAAGCCGCCGTATCAGGACAAGATGTTTGCCCAGCCAATCAAGTTTATCTGCCACTCTTTATTCCTTATTACCGCATAAGAATAAAACGTCCCGCGTTTTATTCGCAGTGGGGTCTAATACCCCGCCCTTTAGGGCGGTTCGAGTTGGCAACGCCAAATAAAAAATGGTATTAGACGGGTTTGCGCCGCAAACCTCCACAGTTAAATAATTTCCT